>JADGON010000021.1 GCA_017882945.1 Acidimicrobiia bacterium
CTCGCGGTCAAGGACTCGAAGCTCAACCTTTCGCTCGCCGAGGCGACGAACCGGATCTCGGCCGCCCAGGTCGGCGACCTCGGCTTCGTCGAGCTCAAGGCCACCGGTCCGAACAAGCTGGACGCCGAGCGTCTCACGCGGTTCGCGTCGTCGTCGCTCATCTCCACCATCGCCGCGCAGCAGACCGCAGCGAAGTTCGCCGACCTGCTCCCGATCCAGAGCCAGCGCACCCAGCTCCTGAAGCAGCTGAACGACCCTGCCACCGGCGCCGCGGACCGGGCCAGCATCCAGGGGCAGGTCGACGCCCTCAACCAGGCCGAGATCGACATCCGGAACCGCAAGGACGACAAGCTCGCCATCCTCGCGGGGGCGATCGCGTCCGACAGCCCGGTCTCCCCACAGCCGCTCCGGGATGCGCTGCTGGCGTTCATCGTCTCGCTCGTGGTGGTGGCCGAGCTCACCGTCCTCGTGCACTTCGTCGGTGACCGCTTCTCCCGTACCGAGGACACCGCGGATGTCACCCGGATCACCGGGCTCCCGGTGCTGGCCAAGATTCCCAAGGGCTCCGGCATCGAGCTCGTCGAGGCATTCCGCGTCCTGCGCACCAACCTGATGGTCCTCGAGGGCGCGGGCAAGCCGCGCACGCTCGCGGTCGTGAGCGCGAACCAGAGCGCGGGAAAGACGTTCACCGCCGTGCACCTGGCGCAGTCCGCGGCCGGGCTCGACGAGAAGGTCGTGATCGTGGACGCGGACCTCCGCAAGCCCTCGGTGCACGAACGGCTCGGCGTCCCCCGGGCTCCCGGCCTGTCCGCGGTGCTCCAGGGCAACGATCTCGCGACGATGCTGCGCAAGCTCCCCGACACGCCGTTCCTCCGGGTGCTGGCGAGCGGCGCCCCGGTGCAGGACGCCTCCGCGGTGCTCGGCGCGCGCCCGTTCCGCCACGTCCTCGACTCGCTCCGGGCCGTGCGCCTCGTGGTCGTCGACACCCCGCCGGCCGCGATGTTCGCCGACGCGATGGCCGTCGCTTCGCAGTGCGACGCCACGATCTTCGTGCTCGACGTCAAGACGAGCCGGCGCCGCCAGGTGCGCCAGACCCTCGAGGCCCTCGAGCGCGCGGGCGCCAACCTCGTCGGGGTCGTCGTGAACCGGACCGCATCGCCCCGCCGCTCGTCGTACTACTACGAAGCCTGACCGAGCGACGTAGCTAGCCCGGCATGCCGGCGCCCGGCTCCGGGCGGTCGATGCCTTCGTCGATGATCGCCCGGAGGTCGTCGCGCGGCTCGCCGCCGAGCGCCCGGAGACCACCCGGACCGTTGACCGCGAGGACGTGCACGACACCGAAGTAGACCGCCGCGGTGATCGCGGCGCCGATCGGCCACGGGATCCGGTCGAGGAGCGCCCAGCCGATCAGCCCGGCGAGCGCGCCCGCCCCGAAGCACTTCGCGAGGGCGTCCCACGGCAGTGGGAGCACCCCGGGGATCCGCACGACACCGATCCCGAGGACCGCCAGCACCACGACCTCGGTGATGACGGTCGCCCACCCCGAGCCGAGGTACGAGTACTCGGGGATGAGCACGATGTTGAGCGCGATGTTCAGCACGACACCGACGAGCATCGCGATCGGGTACAAGCGATTGCGTCCGGCCGCGACCAACGTCGTGAACGCGAGCAAGGTGAAGAAGTGGATGCCCTGGCCCACCACGAGCAGTCGGGCCGCGTCTGTGGCATCGGCGTACCGCTGTTGGTACAGCAACGTGACCAGCGGCTCGGCGAAGATGACGAATCCGACGCAGGCCCCCACCGCGCCGACCGCGAGGATGATCAGCGCGTGGCGGAAGGTGCGCCGGAACGCGGCCGGGTCGCCGGGCCATGACGCGACCATCATCGTGAGCGCCGGCGTCACCACGGCCAGCGGGAGCGCGCCCAGGAGGTCGGAGAACTTGTAGCCGACGCTGTAGGTGGCCACGGCCGTGTACGTGGCCAGGAGCGAGAGCATGACGATGTCGATGCGGAAGTAGATGGTGTCGAGCGCGGCCCCGAGTGCGAGGGGCGCGGCTTCCCGGAGCCAGATCCACCATCTCCCCCACTGGATGTGGACCCGGACGCGCACCGCGCGGCGGGTGACGAAGACCAGCCAGAGCGTGAGTGCGATGGCGTTGGCCACCGTCGACCACGAGAACCAGAGGATCGACGCGACTCCCGCGACCGCCACGACGATGGTGAACACGAACTGCACCGCTTGACCGAGCACGTTGGAGACCGCGATGTCGCGCAGCCAGAGGCGGGCCTCGAACAGCAGGATGACCCCGAACGCGGCCGAGAGGATCACGAGGTTGAGACCGGCGACCGCGGTCCCGAGCACGATGTCGCTCGGGTACCCACCGAGGAGCACCCACGCCATCGCGATCGCGTAGGAGACGAACCCGATGACGAGGCGGAGCCCCACGTAGGAGCCGACGACTTCCCCCGCGGCGTCGCCGTCCACGGCCATCAGGTCGCGCAGGACGATCCGACTCAGCTTGAGGTCGGCGATGAAGCCGACGATGCCGAGCAGGGACAGGATGAACTGGTACCGCCCGAAGTCACTCTTGGAGAGCTCCCGGACGACGATGAGCGTCCCGGCCCACGCGAACGCGGCAACCAGGTAGCGACCGACAACCAGGACCCCGGCCCCGCTGAGCATGGAGCCCGAGCGACGGGGGGTTCGGTCCCCGGTCCCCTCGGCGTCGGCGATCGGACGCCCTTTCGTCAGCCGGCTGAGGTCCCGAGTCTAGATCGGGACCCTCGCCGAACCGACCCTCACCCGACGATGCGGCAGCCGAGCAACGGGTTCGCGAATCCCGAGCCGCGGTTGATCGCGTAGGCGCACACGGTGTGCGCGCCGGGGCCCAGGGGCACCACCGCGTTGAAGGCATGGCGGGCGCTGTAGGCGGTGAACGCGGCCGCGATGTCCGCTCGGACGTCGTTCGCCGTGATCGCCCGGACCGGTTGACCGTCGACGTATACGTGGACCGGGATCGAGGTGGCCACGTCCGGGTCGAGCGCCCAGCCGGTCACTCGCACGCCGTTGGCCTGGCGGGTGGCGCCGTCGAGGTTCCCGAACGGGTTGGTGTTCACGAACTTGCATCCGACCAACGGGTTGTTCCCGTTGTTCGCCGGGTTGATCGCATAGGCGCACAACGAGCCGCTCTCGTTCGGGACGTTGATGGCGAAGCCGTGGTCCGCACCGAACGACGGGTAGGAACGGGCGACGTCGGAGCGCACGTTGCCCGCCGGCACGGCCTTGACGATGTGGCCGTTGAAGTAGAGGTGGACACCGAGCGGGCCGGCGACGTCCGGGCCGATGGCCCAGCCGGACGCCCACGTGCCCGACGGGGTCGGGACGGCGGCATCGAGCGAGCCGAACGGGGTGTTCCGCACGAGCATGCATCCGAGCAGCGGGTTCCCCACTCCGTTGTACTGATTGATGGCGTAGGTGCAGACGGTGTGGTCTCCGGTCCCGACCGCGACGTTCGTCGAGTAGCCGTGCTGGCTCCCGTAGCCGGGATAGGCCGCCCCGACGTCCGGGCGCGTGGTGTTGGCGGTCGTTGCCTGGGCGGCGCGGCCGTCGACGTAGACGTGGACCGTGATGGGGCCCGTGAGATCCGGGTCGAGCGCCCAACCAGTGACGCCCACCACACCGGGACCGCGCACGACACTCTCGAGCCGGCCGATCGGACCACCGGGCGGGGTCGGCGGCGGGTCACCGTCCATGAAGACCTCGGCGACCCACATCTGTCCGCCGCCGTACGCGACACCGATGCCGACCCAGTGGAATCTCGGGTCGACCATGTTCGCGTGGTGCTCGGGGGACGCGACGAAGGCGTCTTGGAGCGACGCGACGCTCGGACCGCGCCCGACGTTCTCGCCGAGCTTGCTCCAACCAACGCTGATGCCGTCGGTCAGGTTCGAGTGGCAGAGGCAGCCGGTCGCCGCCATGTGCGCGGCCCAGGCCTGCGCCTTGGCCGTCAGCACGGAGTGGGTCTGGAGCGTCCCGACTCCCGAGCCGGCGCGCAGCGCGTTGATGCGCCCGGTGAAGTCCGCCTCGGCGGCGGGGTCGGACGCGGACGCGCCTTGGCTCGTGGCCACGACGAAGAGCGCGCTCGAAGCGATCAAGATTGCGGCGATGAAACGTCGCATGGTGGGTGCATCCTCTGGTAGCCGACTGGCGGGTGAGTGCTGGCGTCCTTGCCGTGGATCGGGCTTCCGTGTCGTGCTCAGCGCCGGTATCGAGAATCGGCATCGCGGTCCACGACCTTGAACCGCCGCGCCTCCGGGGAACCCACTCGAGACTCGATCAGGCTAACGATCTCGGGCGCGCGCGCGCCGAAACGAAGATCTCACCGGGCGCGCGCGATGTAATCACTTGACCGAAATGTTCGGCCATATTGCCACGAAGAGTGGCGACATGCATGTAACTCGCGCACCGTGAGCAACATCAGGAACTCCCCGCGCCGACCGCGCGCGGGACGTGACTTGGGTCTCTGCGGCCAGAATTCAGAAACCGTTCGCGATCCCGACAGCCGTTTGTGCCTATGTGCGCAGGCTCGCGTGCGGCCGGAACTGGGGGTCGAGCTCCGACCGGCGGGGGTTCTTCTGGTCCCGCGCGGAAAGGACCGGGTCGGTGACTCCCCAGTCCGCGTCGATCGCCGGGTCGTCCCACGCGACACCGAGCTCGTCGGCCGAGTTGAAGTACCCGTCGACGAGGTAGGTGATCGTCATGTCGGTCAGCGCCGCGAATCCGTGCGCGACCCCCGGAGGGATGAACACGCCGCGGTGATCGTGGGTGCCGTCTTCACGCGCGCCGAGGTCGATCATCTGCGTGGCCCCGTCGGTCGGCGAGCCGGTGCGCAGGTCGTGCAGGACGACGCGGCAACGCCCGTACGGCACGTACCAGTAGTCAGCCTGGTGGAGGTGGTAGTGGAGTCCCACCACCGACCCGGCGACGCGGTCGCCGCGGTTGCCCTGGACCATCTCACGGCCTCGTGGGAACCACTCGCGCCGGTAGGTCTCGATGAAGAAGCCTCGCGCGTCGCCGTGGATCACCGGCTCGACGACGTAGACGCCGGCGATGACGTCGGACTCCGTGACCGTTGCCATCAGTCGAGCTCCACCTTCGAGTGATCGCCGAGCATCAGACGCAGGGCGTGGGGACGACGATCGGAACGAACGACCTCGACCTGGCGGCCGACGAGCGAGTCGGTGAGCCGGTCGATGCCGAGGATGCGGCTTCCGGACAGCACGACCGAGTGCTCGACTTCCGAGTCGACCACCTCGCAGTCCGCCGCCACCGACGTGAACGGACCGATGTAGCTGTTCACGACGCGCGTGCGCTCACCGATGATGGCCGGCCCCCGGACCCGGGAGCCGATGATCTCACCGCCGGCCTCGATGACCACGCTGCCCTCGATCGTCGATGCTTCGTCCACCTTGCCGTCATTGCGACCCTGCAGCGTCTCGAGCACGAGCCGGTTGCAGTCGAGGAGCGGGTCCTTCTTGCCCGTGTCGATCCACCAGCCCCGCAGCACCTCGTGGCGGACCCGGTGCCCGTGCTCGAGCAGCCACTGGATCGCGTCGGTGATCTCGAGCTCGCCGCGGGCGGAGGGCTCGATCGAGGCAACCGCGGTGTGGATCTCGGCGTCGAAGAGGTAGACCCCCACGAGGGCGAGGTCCGACGGGGGATCGGCCGGCTTCTCGACCAGATACAGCACCTCGCCGACCTCGTTCACCGCCGCGACCCCGAACTGGGTCGGATCGTCCACGTGGGCGAGCAGGATCTGCGCTGCGGGTGCATCGGCGCCGTCACGGGCGCGGGCGCTCTCGAACTCGTCGACGAACTCCGCGAGCCCCTGTTGCAGCATGTTGTCGCCGAGGTACATCACGAAGTCGTCGTCGCCGAGGAAGTCGCGGGCGATCCGGACACAGTGCGCCAGGCCGAGCGGCGCGTCCTGGGGGATGTAGGTGACGCGCGCGCCGAACTTGGAGCCGTCACCCACCGCCGCGACGATCTCCTCGGCCGTGTCGCCCACCACGATCCCGATCTCGTCGATCCCGGCGGCCACCATGTCCTCGATGCCGTAGAACAGGATCGGCTTGTTCGCGATGGGGACGAGCTGCTTGGCACTGGTATGCGTGATCGGGCGGAGCCGGGTGCCCGCACCACCCGACAGGATCAGCCCCTTCATCGGCTGGCGATGCTAGACGATCAGGTCGGAGGCCGATCAGACGTTGCGACAGCCGAGCAGCACGTTGGACCCCGCCCCGACGTTGACCCCGTAGGCACACAAGGTTCCGCCGGCCACGGGCACGACGACATCGAAGCCGCGCGCGCTCCCGTAGGCGGGGTACGCATTCCCGACGTCGGGGCGGTTCCCGCTCGCGGTGATCCGAGCCATCCCGACGCCGTTCGCGTAGATGTCGACCGTGGCCGGACCTGACGAATCGGGATCAAGCGCCCAACCACTGACGTGCACGCCCTCGGGCTGATGGGTCGCGACGTCGAGGCTCCCGACCGGATTGGTGCCGAGCACCGTCCGGCAGCCGAGCAGGGGGTTCTGGCTCCCCGGTCCGAGGTTCTCCGCGAACACGCACACGTTCCCGCCGACCCCGGGCAGGACCGCGTCGAAGCCGTGCATGGGGCCGTAGCCGTCGTAGACCGCACCGACGTCGGGCCGGGAGCCGTTCGCGGTGAGATGCGCGACCCCCACGCCGTTGGCGTAGACGTCGACGAACGTCGGGGCGAAGAAATCAGGATCGAGCGCCCAGCCGTGCAGGTGCAGGCCGTCGGGTTGACGGCTGATGGACTCGAGGCTCGCCTGGGGGTCGGGACCGTTCACCGTGCGACACCCGAGTGCAGGGTTGCGGCTCCCCGCACCGATGTTGATCGCGTAGACGCACACGGTGCCGCCACGAATCGGCAGGACCGTGTCGAAGCCGTGCTTCGGCCCGGCGAAGGTGAACGCGGCGCTCACGTCGGGTCGGTCCACGTTGGCCGTGCTGCGCGCGAATCCCACGCCGTTGACGTACACGTCGATCGGGGTCGGACCGGGGCTCGACGGATCAATGGTCCAGCCCTTGATGCGCACGCCGTCAGGCAGCCGGCGGATCATCTCGAGGTTCCCGATCGGGTCGGCGCCGGCGGCAGACGCCGCGGGCAGGCCGTTGAACGTCAACATGCTCTGGTACACGGAGATCACGGCCGGCCCGTACGACGGCGAGGTCGCGTGGTTGCCGTTGCCCATCTGGTTCCAGGTGGGCGCGAGGCCCTTCCGGAAGAAGTGGTCGAAGTTGTAGTTGGCCGTCGCCGGGTTCAGGGTCGGCCACGCGTACCACTCGGGTACCGGCGGGAAGTGCAGGTTCGTCGCGCGCGAGCCGGCGTCCGCGTAATTGCGCAGGTCCTGGATCTGGGCCCGGACCCCGATCTCGGGACTCGGGAACTGCCGGCCGGAGTTGCAGGAGTCGCACGCGCCCATCCCGGCGAAGTTCCAGTTGGAGGGACTGACGATGCTGCCGACGAAGCCGAAGTAGCCGGTCTCGACGATCGACTGGGCGAACGCGAGGTCGCCGCGCACGTTCTCGACGGCCCCCTCGTAGAGGAACATCTCGGCCAGCTGGCGGACGTTGACCCCGGGGACGTTGAACGGCCTGCCCCTCGAGTTGAACCACGCCGTGACCTGATCGGTGGTCAGGACGTTCGGGCCCATGACGGGGACGGTCACCAACGCGGCCGCCCGAGCCTCGGTGGGTCGCTCGATCGCGATGCTGCCGACCGTGAGCACGGCCGCGAGGACCAAAGCGAGCAACAAGGTGGGCGATTTCCGCATGCGGACCACGATTCTCCGGTTCCGGTCGGGGGCGACGGAGCAGCCGCGACGCGGCACCTCCCCAGTGGTTCATCGGAATCCGGGCTCCACATCCTGAGCCGGGCGGCCCGAAGCGGTCAACCGGGGCCGGGGCGGGTACCTGGCGCCGGTGGGGAGATCGCCTAGTTTGGGGCGGCCCCCGAGCGACCACGAGGACACCACGTCATGCGACTCTTCGTGACCGGCGCCGCCGGCTTCATCGGTTCGAACTACGCCCGCCACGTGCTCGAGACCTCCGACGACTCCGTCACCGTCTTCGACGCGCTCACGTACGCCGGAAACCTCGAGAACCTGGCCGGTCTCGACGACGACCCGCGCTTCACGTTCGTCAAGGGCAACATCACCGATCGCGACGCAGTGACCGCCGCGTTGGACGGCCACGACGCGGTGGTCCACTTCGCGGCGGAGAGCCACGTCGACCGGTCCATCGCGAGCCCCGACGAGTTCGTCCACACGAACTGCGACGGGACCAACGTGATGTGTGACGTCGCCCGCCACGTCGGCGTCGACCGGTTCCTGCACATCTCGACCGACGAGGTGTACGGATCGATCGAGGAGGGCTCGTTCGTCGAGACCGACCCGCTCTCGCCCCGATCGCCGTACTCGGCGTCGAAGGCCGGCTCCGACCTGATCGCCCTTTCGTACCACTCGACGTACGGGCTTCCGGTGCTCGTCACCCGGTCGTCGAACAACTTCGGGCCGTACCAGTTCCCCGAGAAGGTCATCCCGCTGTTCGTGACGAACCTGCTCGAAGGCAAGAAGGTCCCGCTCTACGGCGACGGCATGAACGTGCGCGACTGGTGCTACGTCGAAGACAACTGCGTCGGGGTCGACATGGTCCTGCGCAACGGCGCGATCGGTGAGATCTACAACATCGGTGGCGGCAACGAAGTACCCAACCGCTACCTGACCGACAGCATCCTCGAGATCCTCGGCTACGACGAGTCGATGATCGACTACGTCGAGGACCGGCTCGGCCATGACCGGCGGTACTCGATCGACATCTCGAAGGCGCAGGCGCTCGGGTGGGCGCCCACGCGCGATTTCCGGGAAGCCCTCGAGGCCACGGTCGCCTGGTACCGCGACAACGTCACGTGGTGGGAGCCGCTCAAACGGCGGACGGCATAGCGGCGTGAAGCGTCTGAACCGGCGTTGGTGGGCGTCGTTCGCGCTCTTCTCCGCGCTCGGCCTCGCCTGGGTGCTGGCCACGCCGCTGTTCGCCGCCCCCGACGAGCCGGCGCACGTCATCCGCGCGGCATCGGTCGGCCGGGGCGAGCTGCTGGGCAAGCGACCTCCGCCGGACCGCATCGTTGCGCCGATCGGCGACGCGGCAGTCGAGGTCACCGCGCCGGGGATCTACAAGGCGGGCGGCAACATCGCCTGCTTGGCCTTCCAGAAGAACAACACCGCGGACTGCCTCCACGTCAGCGGCAACCGCGGCGAGACCCACGTCGACACCTACGTCGGGCACCACAACCCCGCGTATTACCTCCCCGTCGGCTTCCTGAGCCGAGTCCTGCGTCCGGGATCGGGCCAGGTGTACCTCATGCGCGCGCTCGGCATGCTCGCGATCGCCGCGCTGCTCGCTTCCGCCCTCGAGACGCTGAAGCGGCTGTCGGGACCGATGTGGGCCGGCACCGGCTTCGCGATCGCGCTCTCGCCGATGGTGCTGTTCCTCTCCGGCACCGTGAGCCCGAGCGGCGTGGAGATCGGCGCGGCCTTCGCCGTGTGGGTCCAAGGCGCGGTGCTGGCCAAGGAAGCCCCGGACACGGTGGATCCGAAGGTCGTCGACCGGCTGGGGATCGCGGCGTCCGCGCTCATGCTGTCGCGCGCGCTGTCGCCGCTCTGGCTCGGCGTGATCGGATTGGTGCTGTTGGTCATCGCGACCCGCGCGGGTCTGCTCGCCATCCTCACGACCCGCCGGGTGTGGATCTGGGCTGCGGTGCTCGGAGCGTGCGCGGCGTTCCAGCTCTTCTGGTTCGTCTACGGGCACCCGCTCGACTACTTCGTCGGCACTCCGGTGCACGGGTCGGGCGAGGCCCTCGTGCGGACCAGTCTCGGCAAGAGCGGCGAGATGCTGCGCGAGATGGTCGGTGTGTTCGGCTGGCTCGACACCCGGGCCCCCGGCATCACGTACCTCGTCTGGGTGCTCGCGCTCGGCGGCCTCGCCGCCCTGGCCATCGGGATGGCGTCGTCGCGCTTCGTGTGGGCCCTGCTCGCGGCGACGGCGGCAACGGTCGTGCTCCCGGTCATCGTGGAATCGGCGGGCGCCGGCGAGGCCGGCTTCATCTGGCAGGGGCGGTACTCCCTGCCGCTCGCGGTCGGGGTCCCGCTCATCGCCGGCATCGGGCTGGGTTCCTCCGAGTCCGCGCAGCGCCTCGCCCGACGCCTCGTCTGGGTGATCGGGGTCAGCCTCGCCGTGGGCCAGGTCCTCGCGTTCGCGCAGGCACTCCGGCGCTACGCGGTGGGGGCAGACGGACCGCTCTGGTTCTTCCCCGACGCGCGCTGGGAGCCGCCGGTCCCGGCGCTGCTGCTGGTCATCGGCTTCAGCGCCGTCATCGCGCTCACGATCTGGTGGATCTTGTTGGCGCCGCCAAACGCGTTGCGACGGCCCGAGGAGATTGCGGCCAACCCGGTCGACCTGACCTCGACTCCCCCACTGGTGGTCGGCGACACGCCGGTATCCGTGTGAGCGCACCCCGAGTCCGGGTCGTGGTGGTGGACTTCAACGGCGGTGACCTCACGATCGAGTGTCTCGCGCACCTCGTCGCGACCGAGCATCCCTCATCCGCGCTCGAGATCGTGCTCGTCGACAACGGATCTCGTGAATCCGTCGTCGAGCAGGTGCGTGAGCGGTTCCCGACGGTGCGCATCGTGCGGAGCCCGGTCAACCTCGGCTTCGCGGGCGGGTGCAACCTCGGCATGGGCGCGCTGGACGACGTCGACTACGTGGCCCTCGTCAACAACGACGCGACGGTTCGGCCCGAGTGGCTCCAGCCGCTGATCGACACGCTCGCGAGCGACCCGACCATCGGCGCCGCCTGCCCCAAGATCCTCCTCGCACGCGCGTACCGGGAGCTGAACCTCCACGCACCCACGAACCGCGCGGGGCCGTGGGACGCGCGCGACCTCGGCGTCCGGATCTCCGGCGTCCGGGTGGGCGGGCGCGACGCGTGGCGCGACGTCCGCTTTCGCGGCGGGACGTGGGGACCCGAGATCGACCCGGCCGGGGGCGAGTTCCAATGGACCGCCGCGGACGCCCGACTCCTGGTCTCCGCTCCGTTCCCGCCCGAGCACGGCTACGAGCTCCGCCTCGACGCGCCGCGGCCCGTCTCGGTGATTGCCTCGTCGGGCGGGGACTGCGTCACGTTGACCGTCGGACCGGAGCCGTCGTGGTACGCGGTCCCGGCGACCGGCGAACCCTTCGACGTCGTGAACAACGTCGGCACCCATCTGGTCCGTGACGGATACGCGGCGGATCGGGGCTGGCTCGAGCGCGACACCGGGCAGTACGAGCGCGGCGAAGACGTCTTCGCATGGTGCGGCGCCGCCGTCCTCCTGCGGGCGGACTACCTGCGCGACGTCGGGACGTTCGACGAGCGCCTGTTCCTCTACTCCGAAGACGTGGAGCTCTCGTGGCGGGGCCTCCAACGAGGGTGGCGGCACCGCTACGTCCCCGTCTCGGTCGTCCGCCACGTGCATTCAGCCACCTCCACGCGCAACGCGCGGGCGGCCACGCTCAAGGAGCGCAACCGGCTGCTGGTGCTGCTCCGCCACGGC
>JADGON010000159.1 GCA_017882945.1 Acidimicrobiia bacterium
CCATGACGCGGGCGATCTCGGTGCGGTCATTCGCGGATGGCATCCCCCAGCCGGGCTCGTAGCCGAAGACGTCCGCCGCCTCACGGGCACCGAAGTGGTCGTCCACCAGCTCGAGGTGATCGAGCGTCACGAGCGCAGGGTGGGACACCCCGCACGCCCGGCTCAGCTGGAGCAGCTCCTTGCGCACCTGTACGAGGTAGTTCGCCGCCCGCACCGACTTGAGCGCCGGATCGAGGCCGCGTTGGAGCCAGGCGTTGTTCGTCGTCACGCCGGTCGGACACCTGCCGGTATGGCAGCGTTGCGCCTGGATGCACCCGATCGACAGCATGGCCTCGCGACCGACGTTCACTGTGTCGCAGCCGAGTGCGAACGCCAGCAGCGCGTTTTCGGGCAGGCCGAGCTTCCCACCGCCGGTGAAGACGATGTCCTCGTGCAGACCGGCCTCCGCGAACACTCGGTACACGCGCGAGAACCCGATCTTGAACGGCAGTGCGACGTGGTCGGTGAACACGAGCGGCCCTGCACCCGTTCCGCCTTCACCGCCGTCGACGTTGACGAAGTCCACCCCGCGTCCACCCGACGCCATCAGCGCAGCGAGGTCGCGGAAGAGATCGAGCTGACCCACCGCCGACTTGATGCCAACGGGGAGCCCGCTCTCGGCGGCGAGCAGCTCCACGAAGTCGAGCAGGCTGTCGGCGTCGTGAAACGCGGAGTGGACGTTCGGGCTCCAGCAGTCGACTCCCGCTGGCACTCCCCGCATCGCCGCGACCTCCGACGTCACCTTCGCGGCGGGAAGCAGTCCGCCGAGCCCGGGCTTCGCGCCCTGGCTCAGCTTGAGCTCGACCAGGCGGATCTCGGGATGCGCAGCGATCACGTCGCGGAACCGGGAGAGGTCGAAGCGCCCTTCCCCGTCGCGACAGCCGAAGTAGCCGGTGCCGATCTGCCAGATGAGCTCTCCGCCGTACCCGTGAAACGGGCTGATGCCACCTTCGCCCGTCCCCTGGAAGCATCCCGCGAGTGCGGCACCACGGTTGAGCGACTCGACCGCCTTCGCCCCGAGCGATCCGTAGCTCATGTTCGAGATGTTGACGACCGACGGTGCCCGGAGCGACTTCGCCCGCCCTCGCGCGCCGCCGAACACCTTCGCCGACGGCAGTGGGAAGTCCTCGGCGAATCCGCGATCGCCGACGTGCGGCTCGGGCAGCGGGAACGCGGCCTGTTTGATGATCAGGTAGCCCGGCGATGCCTCGAGGTCGTTGTCGGTGCCGAAGCCGACGTAGGTGTTCCGCTGCTTCGACGCGGTGTAGACCCACCGGCGCTGGTCCCGGCTGAACGGTTTCTCGGCATCGTTGTCGACGACGATGTACTGGCGCAGCTCAGGGCCGACACCTTCGAGCAGATAGCGGAAGTGCCCGATGATCGGAAAGCTCCGGAGCAGCGCGTGCTGGCGCTGCGTGAGGTCGTAGACCACGACCGCGGCGATCAACACGCCGACGACGGCCAGCAGCCACACCCACCACGTCATGGTGCGCCTCTCGCTCCGTCGTCCTGATCGCCGCTCAGAGGATCCGCGTCGGGATCGTGCGCGGGCCGCGCACCTGGCCGGCGGACCAGGCGACGGCGGCCGGGTCCGACAGCTCGAAGTCGGGGTAGCGCAGCATCCACTCTTC
The DNA here is from genome assembly GCA_017882945.1 of Acidimicrobiia bacterium. Classification (GTDB taxonomy): domain Bacteria; phylum Actinomycetota; class Acidimicrobiia; order IMCC26256; family JAENVU01; genus Chersky-806. The sequence goes on from JADGON010000159.1 coordinate 1,671, forward strand.
GAGCGCGACGCGGAGCTCCATGCGCGCGAGGTTCGACCCGATGCAGCGGTGGATGCCGAGTCCGAACGCGCCATGCCGGTTCTCGACCCGGTCGAGCAGGACCTGGTCCGCGTCGGGAAACACCTCCGGGTCCCGATTCGCCGCCGGGAACGGAAGGAGCAACCAGTCGCCTTCCTTCATGGGGCATCCGTGGAAGTCGAAGTCCTTCGCGACGAGCCGAGCCATCGTGACGGGCGCGTACGCTCGCAGGAGCTCCTCCACGGCAGTGGGCATCAAGGCCGGCTCGGCCGCGAGCCGCTTCCGGTCCTGCGGGGTCCGGGCAAGGTGCCACAACGACGCGCCGATCGCCGACCAGGTCGTATCGATCCCCGCGATCATCAGCAGCACCATCGTGCCGCGGACGTGGTCCGGCTCGAGCTTCTGGCCGTCGATCTCCGCGTCGAGCAGGAACGAGGTGAGATCGTCTTGTGGCTCGGCCTGGTGCTCGGCGATGCGCGCGTCGATGTAGTGCTCGAGCTCGCGCTCGTCTTCCACCGCCTGGCGGTCTTCCGGCGACATGTCGACGTCTTCGAGCACCATGCGGATGAACCGACGGAACACGTCGGCGTCTTCTTGCGGAAAGCCGAGCATCTTGACGATGACTCGCAACGGGATGTGCCGCGCGTAGTCAACCGCCGCGTCGACCTGATCGCGCCCCTCGATGGCGTCGAGCAGCTCGCGACACAGCTCGCGGGTGAACGGCTCGAGCGCCTCGACGGCTTTCGGCGCGAACGCCGGGAGCAGCAGCCTCCGAGCCATGGCGTGGAATGGCGGATCCGAGGTGATCGGCGGTGCGACACCGATCGGTGCCGGCAGGTCGTTGCTGCCGGGCCGCACCTCGCTCACCACAACCGAACGCGACGTGAAGTGCTCGGTGTCGTAGGCGACCGCAGCAACGTCGTCGTGGCGCACGGGCAACCACGTCCCTCCGTAGCGATCGCTGTGCGCGACGGGACACGTCGTTCGGAGCGCCTCCCAGATCGGGTACGGGTCGGCCACCCACTGCGGGTCGGTGTGATCGAAATCGGTCGCCCAATCTGTGACCGGGGGCCGGCGCGCCGTCATGGCGTCTCCACGATCGAGATCGCGAACTCAGGACAGTTGGCTACCGCCATGCGCGCCTTCTCCTCGAGCTCTGCGGGGACCGCTCCGTCGTGCAGCGCGAACGCGAAGCCGAGCTCGTCGACGTCGAAGAGCTCGGGAGCGATCGCGTAGCACCGGTTGTGACCCTGGCACTTCTCGCCGTCGACCTGGACCCGCATCGATTGGACCTCCTGGGTTCATCGATCAACCTAGACCTCGCACGCCCTCGGTCAGCTCGTCGCGGGAGGGGGAACCCCTCGGTCACCGGGCGCCGAAGGGATTCGAACCGGGTCGTGCGATCCGCCGAGACCAAGGATCTCCTCGAAGCCCTCACGAAGGCACTCGAGGAGCGTGTCGGGGTCCGGCACGGCGCCGGTGTCGGAGTTCACGCCGATGTTGCATGTCCCGCAGTAGGACACGAGCGTCACGTTGATGGCGGCGCCGATGGTCGGACCGAACGGGTAGAGCCCGATGACCCGTGCGCCTCCGACGTAGATGGGAAGCTCGAGGCCGGGGACGTTGCTCGCCACGAAATCGACGTGCTTGAGCATGCCGCCGATCAACCCGGGCGGGAGCAGGTTGAGCATTCCCGCGATCGCGTTGGTGAGCGGGATCGACGGCTCGGCGCGACTCGCCGCGGCGCGCTCGTGCAGGACGCGGATCCGCGACACCGGGTCAGGCGCAGCGACCGGGACCGCGAAGCGCATCAGCGTGATGCGGTTCCCACCCGCGGGGTCGTCCTCCTCGCGAATGCTGATCGGCATGGTGACGCGCAGCTCCGGAACCGCGGCGCCGTGACGATCGTGGTACCGGCACAACCCGTCTGCGACGCCGGCGAGAAACGCGTCGTTGAGCGTGCCCTCCGCGGCTCGCGCCGCGCGCTTGAGGTCATCCAACGGGAGCTCGAGCGCGCCGTAGTGCCATCCGAGGCGCCGGTCGTGCATGATCGGCGAGAGCGTCTCGCGCATCGGCTGCACGGTGCGAGCGATCGATTGCCCCGTGTGGAACAGATCGACCGCGGTCGCGACCGGACGCCGGAGCGCCCGGCACCCGATACCGGGCGTCGCGAGGATCCCGCGCCACGTGAAGGCGGCCATCCGGGCCGCGTCGTAGAGCAGCGCCTCGACGGTGAGGCGAGCGCGACCGGGACTCTCCGGTGCTGGTGGGCCGGGACCGTCGTCGGGGTCCAACGCGCCAGGTTCGAAATCGAAGAGCTCGGATGCGAGCTGCATTCCACCAATGCCGTCGGTGAGCGCGTGATGAACCTTCACGATCGCCGCGGCGTGTCCATGGTCGAGACCCTCCACGGTGGTCCAGGACCACATCGGCCGCGCGGGGTCGAAGGCATCCATGCCTTCCTTGCGCGCCAGCTCCAACACGGCCCAGAGGTTCCTCGGCGTCGGAGCTCCGACGCGACGGACGTGCCAGGAGAGGTCGAAGCTCGCATCCACCACCCAGCGCGGAGTGCTGAGGTGCAGCGGGGGCTGCACCAGATGGTGGCGGAACCCCGGGACGATCCGGGTCGCCCGCTCGAGACGAGCCAAAACGCGCCGCTGATCGGGCGCCCGGTCGAACAGGAGCACCGCCACCACGGTGGAGCGAAGGAGCGGATCGCGCTCCATGTACCAGGAGAACGCGTCGCTTTCCCGCATATGGGGATCTGCTCGCTCGACCATGTGCACCACCCCGGCGACCGTACGTCGTCGAGGGGCCTGCCAACAGGGTCCATGGTCCCGAAGAGAACCTTCCGATACGCCATCGCCAGGAGCGGCCGGAGGGCGTACGGTCCGGCTGTGAAGGAGCTCGTGTACGGACGGTTGCTGATCTCCGCCGCGAACCGCTCCGCCGAGCGGGTCGGCTTCCACGATGCCACCTACCACGGGACGTTCGGCGTGCATCTCGAGCGGGTGCTCCGCCTTGCCTCGGCGCTGCGGGCCCAGCTCGGGATCGATCGAGGAGACCGGTACGCGGTCGTGGCCGGGAACGGGCACGAGTACCTCGAGCTGTACCACGCGGGCTTCCTGGGCGCCGGGATCATCAATCCACTGAACCTGAGGCTCAGCCCCGCCGAGCTGACGTTCATCCTGCGCGACTCGGATACACGGACCGTGTTCGTCGACGCGCTGTTCGCCGATGTCATCGACTCCGTGCGCAAGGACGCCGGCATCAAGCGAGTGGTCCTCATCGGCGAGGGTGACGTGCCTCACGATCTTCGCTACGAGGACCTGGTCGAGTCCGGCGAGCCAAACGTGCCGCGGGAGCCGGACGAGACCGATCCGGTGATCCTCATGTACACGGGCGGAACCACCGGGCAGCCGAAGGGGGTGCTGCTCGATCAGCGAGCGGAGATGCTGAACCTGTACCACGCCGGCATCGCGGTCGGCCTCGACGAGGACCGCGTCTACCTCCACCAGACGCCGATGTTCCACGCCGCATCGATGACCGGCGTGCTCGGGATCCCTGCGAGCGGTGGCGTCTCGGTGTTCGTGCCCTACTTCGCGCCGGCTGCAGTGCTCGACGCGATCGAGCACTACCGCGTGAACATCACGTTGATGGTGCCGATCATGGTGGGGATGCTGCTCGATGCGCCCGAGTTCAAGCCCGAGCGTCTCGCGACCCTCCAGACCCTGGTCTACGGGGCCGCCCCAATGTCGACGGGCCTGCTCGAGCATCTGCTTTCGACGTTCCCCCAACTCGACCTGTACCAGGGCTACGGCATGACCGAGGCATCTGCCGTCCTCACCCTGCTCACGGCCAAGGACCACCGAAGGGACGGCGACGCGTTGCGCTCCGCGGGCCGACCCGTGTACGGCGTCGACATCACCATCCGGGGTGACGACGGCGGTGAGCTCCCTGTGGGCCGGACCGGCGAAGTGTGCGCGCGAGCCGGCAACTTCATGCTCGAGTACTGGAATCGCCCCGAGGAGACCGCCGCGGCATTCCGTGACGGTTGGTACCACTCCGGCGACACCGGGTACGTCGATGACGAAGGATTCCTCTTCATCGTCGACCGTCTCAAGGACATGATCGTCACCGGCGGAGAGAACGTGTACTCGATCGAGGTCGAGAACGCGATCTCGACGCACCCCGCGGTCGCGCAGGTCGCGGTGATCGGCATCCCCGATGATCTCTGGGGCGAAGCCGTGCATGCCGTGGTCGTGCTCGAGCCGGACGCACACGCAACGGCCGAGGAGCTCATCGAGCACGCACGCCAGACGATCGCCGGCTACAAGCTCCCCAAGAGCGTCGAGTTCCGAGCCGATCCGCTTCCACTCTCCGGCGCGCTGAAACCGCTGAAGCGGGAGCTGCGCAAGCCGTACTGGGAAGGCCGCGAACGCTCCGTGTGACCAGCCGGTCGGACCCCA
>JADGON010000160.1 GCA_017882945.1 Acidimicrobiia bacterium
GAAGAGCCGATGGAGGGCCACATCCTCCCGGTCATCTACTCCTGGCACCTCGGCGTCAAGATCAACGACGTCGCCGGCAGCTTCAAGGGCGCCCTCGACCCCGAGAAGTTCTTCGTCGCCTGGGACCGCGGCGCGTCGGTGACCGGCGACTTCTTCGCCCCCGACTGGGATTTCTGGACCACCGCCCACCAACCCCTCGCCCAGCTCAGAGACCAGATGCACGTCGACCCCCTCGACCCGAGCGAAGCGGCCGACACGGCAGCGGGAAGCGACTACCACCCGCTCGCGTAGTCCCGCTCAGGCTCCGAGCCGAGGCGTCATGTCCGAGCGGGACCCGGATCCTGAGCGGGACTCAGAGGAGGGACGCAGATCGGAGGCGGCGCTCCGAGTGGTACTCCAACGCGAGCACCCCGAGCCGCTCGATCTCGTGCACGTGCTCGGGGGCCGGCGGATTCGCGATCGCGTGATTGAGCTCGCCGCCGACCAGCTGGCCGAGGAACGCGAGCGCCTCCGGATCCACCCGGCGGCCACCCAGCCGGCCGCACGTCGCGCACAGGACCCCGCCCTCGCCGAGATCGATCGCCGTGAACGGCCCGGATTCCTCGCCGCAGCGGACGCATGCGTCGAGGTACGGGTGGAACCCCTCGAGGCTCAGCAGCTTCCAGAAGAACGCCGGGGTCACCACCGGAGAGGGTCGCTCGCTCAGGGTCCGCAGCGCCCTCACGAGCATCCGGTACAGCGCCGGTGCCGCTTCCCGCTCCTGGGCCACCTGATCGACGGCTTCAAGCATGGGGACGGCGTGGGTGATGCAGGCGTAGCTCTCGCGCAGGGCCCGGTTCGCGTCGATCGTCTCGACCTGGGTCACGACATCGAGCTCGCGGCCGCGGTAGCACTGGAGTGCGACGTGGCTGGTCGGCTCGAGCCGAGCACCGAAGCGACTCCCGCTCTTGCGGATCCCCTTGGCCACCGCCCGGACCTTGCCGTGGCCCTGGGTCATGAAGCTGATGATCCGATCCGCTTCACCGAGCTTCGTCGTCCGCATGACCACTCCCTGGTCGCGGTACAGCCCCGGCATGACCTCAGTGTAACTACAGGCGCGTGAGCCTCAGGTCTCGACCGCGCCGAAGCGACGGTCTCGGTTCTGGAACTCGCGGACCGCGTCGAAGAGGTGCTCCCGACGGAAGTCGGGCCAGAGGACGTCCGTGAAGAGGAACTCCGAGTACGCGCTCTGCCACAACAGGTAGTTCGAGATCCGGTACTCCCCCGAGGTGCGCACCATGAGGTCCGGGTCGGGCATGTCGGGGGCGTAGAGGTGACGGGCGATCGTGCGGTCCGAGATCTGGTCCGGCTTCAGCGTTCCGGCCTTCACCTCACCGGCGATCGCGCGCACCGCGTCGGTGAGCTCGGCCCGCCCCCCGTAGTTGAACGCGAACGTCAGCGTCATCCGACGGTTCTTCGCAGTGAGCGCCTCGGTGTCCTCGATGTGGCGCAGCACGCGCTTGGGCACCCGGCCCCCGCGACGACCGATGAAGCGCACGCGCACACCGCGCTCGTTGAGGTCGTCGCGCCGCCGGAGCAACAGCGACTCGTTGAAGCGCATGAGGAAGCGGACCTCGTCGAGCGGTCGACGCCAGTTCTCGGTGGAGAAGGCGTAGACCGTCATCCACGGCAGCCCGAGTTCGAGACCGCCCTCCACCGCGTCGAACAGCGCCTCTTCGCCCGCTGCGTGGCCCTCCGTGCGCTTGAGCCCTCGCAACTGGGCCCAGCGGCCGTTCCCGTCCATCACGATCGCGATGTGGCGAGGGATGCGCCCGGGATCGATCCCGTCGATCACGAGACGGTGATCGTGCCCTTCATCCCCGCCTCTTCGTGGCCGGGAATCGTGCAATAGAACTCGTAGCTCCCCTTCTTCAAGTCGACCTTCTCCGAGACCGTCGAACCCTCACCGCTCACCTGGAGCTGGAAGCCCGGTATGTTGCGGATGACGAGATCGTGCGTGCCGCTCTCGATGTTCTTCAGGGTCATCTTGACGATCCCCGAAGGCGAGTCGAGCTTGGTCGGCTTGAAGAACACGTTGCCGGACTCGATGTTGAGCGTCTTCACCGGCGGTCCGGCCGGCTCCTTGTACGAGCTGTTCGACGAGCTGCTGCTCCCGCACGCGACAGCGACTACCGCGATCGCGCTCGCGGCCAGGGCCCTGGTAGGGATGCTCACCCTCCACTACCCGAGCTCGACTGGGACGCCGGGCTACCGGGCGCGGTCCCGGGGTTGCTCGTCGGCGTCGTGCCGGCCGGCGCGGTGGTCGCGGTCGGGCTCTGCGTCCCGGCTATCGGCTTCCCGCCCGGAGCGCCGACGACGATTTCCGCCTGCATGCCCGCCGCCCGGTGGCCGGGGATCGTGCAATAGACCGTGTATGTCTTCCCCTGCTGCAGATCGACCTTGGATGCGCTCTGGCCGTTCGGCACCGCCAGCTGGAATCCCGGAACCGCGTTCTGATCGAAGACCAGCGTGTGGCTGCCACCCTTGTCGACGTACTGGATCAAGTTGATCCCGGCCGGGGCGTTGAACGTCTTGGCCTGGAAGCTCAGCGTCGGCAGCGCGTCGATCGAGACCGTGTTGATGGCCTTGCCCGCCGGCTCGACGTACCCGGCGGCCTTCTTGCTCTTCGGGAGGCTGGCGCCGAGCACGAGCGAGCCCGCCAGCATCACCACCAGCATCACACCCGCCATCCCCACGATCAGCGAAGACGTCCGGATCCCGGGAATCGCCGCGATGACGGTGGCGCCCAGCAGGATCGTCACGGTGATCCCGGCGGCGACGATGACGGCTGGAGTCCGCGATCCCTCGGAGGCGGCGAGGAACACGCGCGAGACGTTCAGCGCGACAAACGCGACCGTGAGGATCGCACCCAGCGGGATCAGCAGCGGCAGCAGGAACCGTGACTTGCGTGCGTCGGCCCGGGGATCGACCGCCGGACCCATCGGCACCGCCGGCGGCGACACCTCCTCGCGCACGGCAACCGCCACCCCGCCGCCCTCGGGCTCCGCCCCTTCGGGCGCCTCCGCCGGAGATTCAGTCACCTCGGGTTCGTCACTCATCTATGCCCGCAGTCCCATCTCGGTCAGCTCACGGTCCAGATCGCGCGTGCCGGGTCCGGGTCGGTTCCCGCGCTCCTCGGCGGCAGCCCAGCGGAAGAATATGACGGCGATCAGCGCCCACAGCATCAACCCGGCGCCGATCTTCATGATCAGTCCGGCAATGAGCTGGTCGTCGAGCGCGGAGAGCCCCCAAAGCTTCGGCAGCGACTCGTAGCGACGATACAGCGGGTGAGTCCCGAAGGTCAGAAACGAAGCCGGGATCGTCGGGACCACTGATTGCAGGAACAGGAACGCCATCCGGAGCGGTGCGACGAGCCTCGGGATCTCCGGGAGCGGGCTCACGACCGGCATCCACACGATGAGAGCCGAGAGCAGCAGGATCGCGTGGGCGACGAAATGGGCCCAACCGGATCGCAGCGTCAGGTCCACCATGGCGGGCCAGTGGACCAGGACGATCACGACGTTGAACAGGACCAGCGCGGGGATGAAGCGCGACATCCACCGGACCGACCGGAACAACCACCGGGGCGAAAGGAGCCAGCGGGCCAGCCACCCCGGGGTCCCGAGCAGGAGCAGGGGCGCGGCGACCATCGTGAAGGTCAGGTGCTGCACCATGTGGACGCTGTAGAGGTACCCCTCGGCGAGGTCGTGCATCGGCCACTCGGCGGCCAGCAGGATCGCGAACGCACCGAGGCCGAAGCAGGAGATCTGGAGCCGGGTCGCGACGGGCGCGCCCTCGGGCAGGGTCCGCGGCCCCACCCGGGTGAGCGCGATCGCGTACCCGGCGACGAGCAACCCGACGAGCAGCAGGACCTCCGGGTGCGGCTGCCACGCCGGGAACTGTGCCGCCATCACGCCCCCCGCCTCATCAGGTCAGTCCCAGATGTGCAGGGTCGTCAGGACAATCGTGTACAGCACGCACGCGCCGATGCCGCCCATGATGAAGAACCGTTTGAAGATCGGCTTGTCGCTCGCGAGGTGCATGTACAGGCTCGCGACCATGATGAACTTCGTCAGCGCGAGTGCGAGCAGGCACCCGACCAGCAGCGCGGTCGGGATGTCGCCCTCGAGGTAGTAGAACCCCACCTCGATCGCCGTCAGCACGCACAGGACCACCGCGATCATGACGTACTGGAACGGCGACGAGTGCGGCTTGATCTCACCGGGCAGCATCGGCAGCTCTTCGGACGAGATCGCGGAGAGGCCGTACCTCTCTTCGTCGGCGCGCTCGGCCGGCGTTCCGGGAAGCAGCGCGGGGTCGTCGTGCTCCGCGAGCGTGGACTCGACGTCTGACATGTCGCTCCCCTACTTCTGCGGCGGGATGAGGTAGACGACGGTGAAGATCACGATCCAGACGACATCGACGAAGTGCCAGTACAGACCGGCGATCTCCACCCGCTCGGAGTGCTGGACGCCCAGCTTGCCCTGCATCGACAGGCCCCAGAGGGAGAGCAGCCAGATGATGCCGACCGTCACGTGCGCCCCGTGGATGCCGGTGAGCACGAAGAAGCTCGACCCGAAGACGTTCGTGCTGAGAGAAAGACCCTCGCGGTAGAACTCGGTGAACTCGTAGATCTGCCCCGCGATGAACGTGAGCCCGAACAGGCCGGTGGCGATGATCCACACTCGGAACCGACGGTGGTCGCCGCGCTGGATCGCTGCGAGTGCGAGAACCATGGTGAGCGAGCTCATCAGCAGGATGAACGACGTCACCGAGGTGAACGGGATGTTGTAGACGTCCCTCGGCGTCGGGCCCTTGACGCTGCGGCCCCGGTACAGCAGGTAGGTCGCGATGAACGCCCCGAAGAACAGGCACTCCGACGAGAGGAACACCCACATCGCGAGCTTCGTGTTCGTGGTGCCGGTCGCCGTGTCGTGGCCGTGATCGTCGTGGTGGCCCTCTTGGGGTACCGGCAGGGTGGCCTGGGTCATGACTCGTCCTCCGCCGTTCCGGGCTCGATCGCCCAGGCGTACATGCCGAAGACCAGGATCAACACGCCGGGGATGGCGAGCCACGGGTTCTTGAAGACCGCGGCGTAGCCGAGGATCGGAAGCCCCAGCGTCATGACGAACGGGTAGTACGACGGCGACGGCATGTGGATGCCGTGACCGTCGCCGTGGCCGTCACCGTTCTCGCCCGGCGTGTCCCCGTGACCGCCGGAACCCTCGTCGACCTCGAGCGTCGCGACGGCTCCCATCGTCCCGCTGTCGGAGCCGCCGGACGGCAGGCGCACCAGGCGACCCTCCGCGTCCTCGGTGTACTTGCGGTGCCAGAAGTCGTCGCGGGCCTGGACCTGGGGGATCTCGGCGAAGTTGTACTCGGGCACCGGCGTGGGCGTCGACCACTCGAGCGTGCGTGCGTCCCACGGGTCCGCCGTGGCCTTCTCACCACGAAGGGTGCTGAAGATGATGTTGACGATGAAGACGAGCACCCCGAAGGCGATGACGAACGAGCCGATCGACACGAGCAGGTTGAGGTTGTCCCAGCCCATGCCGCTCGCGTAGGTGTACGTGCGGCGCGGTTGGCCCTCGAGGCCGAGGATGTGCATCGGGAAGAACGTGAGGTTGAACCCGATCAACAGCATCCAGAAGTTGAGCTTGCCCATCCGCTCGTTGAGCATGCGCCCGAAGATCTTCGGCCACCAGTAGTAGAAGCCACCGAAGATCGCGAAGATCAGACCGCCGAAGAGCACGTAGTGGAAGTGGGCGACGACGTAGTAGGTGTCCGTCTGCTGGGTGTCGGCGGGGACGATCGAGTGGGTGACGCCCGAGAGGCCACCGATGGTGAACATCGCGATGAACCCGAGCGCGAAAAGCATCGGCGTCTTCAATCGCAGGGAACCGCCCCAGACCGTGCCGAGCCAGTTGAAGATCTTCACGCCCGTCGGGATCGCGATGAGCATCGTCGCCAGGCTGAACGCGGAGACCGCCACCGGGCCGAGGCCGGTCGCGAACATGTGGTGGGCCCACACACCCCAGCCGAGGAACCCGATCGCGATCCCCGAGAACACGATGACGGCGTAGCCGAACAGCGGCTTGCGCGCGAACGTCGGCAGGATCTCCGACACGATGCCCATGCCGGGCAAGATCAGGATGTACACCTCGGGGTGGCCGAACAGCCAGAAGAGGTGCTGGTAGAGCAGCGGGTCACCCCCGGACGCAGCCTGGAAGAAGTTCGTGCCGTAGTTGCGGTCGAAGAAGACCATGATCAGCGCGGCGGTCACACACGGGATCGCGAACGCGGTCAGGAACGCGGTCACGAGCATCATCCAGACGAACACGGGCATGCGCATGAGCGTCATTCCGGGCGCGCGCATGTTCAGGATCGTCACGATGAAGTTGATCGCGGACGTGACCGAGCCGACACCGAGCATCACGAGGCCGACGGTCCAGAAGTCAGGACCGTGCCCGGGCAAGAACCCCTGACTCATCGGCGTGCTCGTGAGCGGCGTGTAGCCGAACCATCCGCCGTTCGGCGCGCCGCCGAGCACGAAGCCCGAGTAGATGAACAGGCCGCCGAAGAGGAACACCCAATAGCCGAACATGTTGAGTCGGGGGAAGGCGACGTCTCGGGCGCCGATCATCAGTGGGATGAAGTAGTTGCCGAGCGCGACGGGCAGGGGCATGCCGACGAGGAAGATCATCGTCGTGCCGTGCATGGTGAACAACGTGTTGTACTGCGACGCCGTGAGCACGGTGCCGTTCGGACCGGCGAGCTGGAGCCGGATCAGCAGCGCCTCGCTTCCCGCGATCAGGAAGAAGACGAGCGCCGTCGCGCCGTAGAGGACTCCGATCTTCTTGTGGTCGACGGTGGTGAACCACGACCAGAATCCGCGGCTCGCCTTCGGGCGGCGCAACAGATCCACCCGATGCGGGCTCGGCGGCGTGATGACTTCGGGGACTGCCGTCATCGGCGCGCTCCGTAGGTCACTACTTCTCTCCCAACAGGTACGTCACGATCGTGTCCGCATCTTCCTTCGTCATCACGGGCTGCCCCTTCGGGGTGTTCTTCGTGAACGACGGCATGCCGACACAGGTTGCGGGGGGTGGGAGGCGGCAGTCCTTCGATGCCATCGCGATCATGGCCGGCGCGTTCATCACCCAATTGGTGAGGTTCTTGCGATTGATCTCGTAGGTGCCGCCCGCGAACGTGGTGCGACTGTGCAGGTGCGTGAGGTTCGGGCCGTAGTTGACCTTGGTCGAGTCGTTGAGGATGTGGCAGTTCGTGCACGCGTACTTCGTCGCGGTGAGCTCCTTGATATGACCCGACCAATCCTGGGCCGGCCCCTGTTGCTGGCCCGCGAGCCACTTCTGCCAGTCCACCTTCGTCTCCGCGATCACGCGGAAGCGCATGTCGGCGTGCGACAGCCCGCAGAACTCCGCGCACGCGCCGAGAAAGGTCCCGGGCTTGTCGGCCTCGATCGTGTTGTGGTTCGTCCGGCCCGGCACGACGTCCTTCTTGCCGTTGAGCTCGGGGACCCAGAACGAGTGGATGACGTTGTCCGAGACCTCGGAGAGGTACACCTTCGTGTTGATCGGGATGTGCAGCTCGGTGCTGGTGACGACCTTCTTGTCGACCATGGGCTGCTTCGGCAGCTCGAACTGCCACCACCATTGCTTGCCCGAGACCGTGACCTGCAGCACGTTCGGGCCGGTGGGCTTCTTGGCCAGGTCGAAGATCGTGGCGATCGTCGGCACCGCGACGACCGCGAGGATCAACGCCGGCACGATCGTCCACCCGATCTCGAGCGGCGTGCTGCCGTGGATCTGCTTCGGGTTGTCCGGACCGCCTTCGCGGTGGCGGAACTTGAGCGCGAAGAACACGGTGGCGGAGAGCACCGCGATGCCGATCACGATCGCGAGGATCAGGATCGGGATGAAGAGGTTGTCGATCTTCTGGGCGTAGGGGCCTTTGGGATCGAGCGAGTTCTGCCCGTTCTCGTTGCCGCATGCGGCAAGGAGTGCGGCAAGAGCGACGAGAAGGCCGGCCCGGCGGATGCGCCTCCCGATCTTCGGAACCCTCATGCCCTCTTCCCTGTTGGACCGGAGCCGGGAGCTGGGACGCCCCCGATGTGAGCCCCGAACACGCCGGGGCGACTCTATCCCCGGCCGATTCGCGAGCGGCAACTCAAGCGCCTCCGCAGGGTGGCGCCGCGCACTCTATTCCGACTGCACCCGAGACCGGGTGCAGTCGGCTACAGGCCGAGGCGGTCGAGCGCGTGCGCGCGGCGCTGCCAGTCCGGGTCCACCCGGACCCGGGTCTCCAGGTAGACCCGGGCACCCAGGAGCACCTCGAGCTCGTGGCGAGCCTTGGTTCCCGCGTCGCGGATCACCACGCCCCCCTTGCCGATCACGATCCCCTTCTGGGAGTCCCGCTCGACCCGCACCACCACCCGGTAGCGCAGGATCGGGTCCTTGGCCTCGGCGTCGGCTGGCGCACCCGGACCACCCGCCTCGGGCTCGTCGAAGTCGTCCTCGAGCGGCTCGGCGGTCACCACGATCGAGTGGGGCAGCTCGTCCCGGGCGATCGCGAGGAGCTTCTCGCGCACCAGCTCGGCGACCAGCGCAGTCTCGGGCTGATCGCTCACGACCCCGTCCGGGTAATAGATCGGCCCGGGTGGGAGGCGCGCCTCGAGCTCGCCGACCAGCGCCGCCACCCCTTCTCCGGTGCGCGCCGAGAGCGGCACGAACGCTTCGAAGTCGCCGAGCTCGGCGGTCACGCGGGCGAGGTGATCGACCACGTCGGAGCGGCTTGCCGCGTCCGTCTTGTTGAGCACCAGCAGGCTCGGCGTCGAGACCCGGTGGACGAGCTCGGAGATGAATCGGTCCCCACCACCGATCTCGGCGTTGGCCTCCACGAGCAGGCACACGACATCCACCTCACCGAGCGTCTCCACCGAGCGGCTGTTGCACCGCTCGCCGAGCAGGGTCCGCGGCTTGTGGATGCCCGGTGTGTCGAGCAGCACGATCTGTGACGCCGCGGTCGTGCGGACGCCCCGGATCTGGGTCCGCGTGGTCTGGGGACGGTTCGAGACGATCGAGACCTTGGACCCCACGAGCCGGTTGACGAGGGTGGACTTCCCCACGTTGGGTCGACCGACGAGGCTGACGAACCCGGATCGGAACTCGGTCACGGCTTGCCGGGCGTCGCGCGCTCGGGGGTGCCCCGGCTCATGCCGACGTCCGAGCCGCCGTTGGAGGCCGCCTCGGTGACGGGGACGATGGCGACCTGGGCGATCCGACGGCCCTCGACGCGCTCGGTGCGGAACTCGAGACCTTGGAACCGCACGGTCTCACCGGCTTCGGGCACGTGGCCGAGCAGGTTGAACACCAGCCCGCCGACGGTGTCCCACTCGGTGTCGGGCAGATCGACGCCCAGGGCCTCGTTCACGTCGTCGATCGGGGTCCGCCCCGGGGCGCGGATGCCGCCACCCTCCAACGGCTCGACGCCCGGCTCCTCGGTGTCGTACTCGTCGACGATCTCGCCGACGATCTCCTCGAGCAGGTCCTCGAGCGTGACGAGCCCGGCGGTCCCGCCGTACTCGTCGACCACCATCGCCATGTGGAACTTCTGTGTGCGCATCTCGCGCAGGAGCTCGGCCACCCGCTTCGACTCCGGCACGAACACCGCTTCGCGGACGGCGACACGCACCGGATCGTCGCCGCCGCCCGCCCGGGACCGATGCACCAGGTCCTTCAGGTACACGATGCCGATGATGTTGTCGTTGTCATCCTCGTAGCAGGGGATGCGCGAGAACCCCCCTTCGATCGCCCGCTCGATCGCGGCTTCGACGGTCTCGTTGGCGTCGATCGCCACCATGTCCGGCCGGGGGCGCATGACCTCGCGCACGACGGTGTCGCCGAACTCGAAGATGGAATGGATGAGGCGTCGCTCTTCGCGTTCGATCTCCTCTTCGTCGGCCGCGACGTCGGCCATCGTGCGGAGGTCCTCCTCGGTGACGAACGGTCCCTGCTTCAATCCTTTGCCGGGCAGCATGACGTTGGCCATGCCGATGAGCCCGCGCGACAGCAGACGCAGGGGCGGGAAGTTCGTGACCGCCCAGAGGAAGCCCGAGACGCGCAGTGCCGCTCGATCCGGGTTCTGGATCGCGTAGGTCTTCGGCGCGACCTCACCGATCACGAAGTACACGACGATCTGGATCACCAAGCCGATGAACAAGCCCGCACTGCCGAACGAACGCTCGAGCAGCGCGCCGAGAAGAGATGCGCTGGTCAGCTGGGCCACCAGGATGAGGAGCAGCAGGACGTTGAGCGTCCGCTCCGGCTTCTCCAACATCTGCGCAAGTCGCTGCGCACCCTTCCTTCCCTCCTCCTCGAGGGAGAGCGCGCGGATGCGGCTCATCCGCGTGAACGCGGTCTCGGCCATCGCGAGGACGATCGAGATCAGGAACAGCGCGACGACGGTGAGGAGGATTCCCCAATCCGCGGTGCTCACGCTGGTTTCCCACGCCGCGGGGAGGGCGGGGGACTTGGAAGTGGACCGGGGGTCAGCGCTCAGTCCCCCTGCTCGAGCTCACGGAAGCGAGCGAGCAGCTCCCGTTCTCTGCGCTGCATCGCCGCATGCTCGCGCGGATCGGCATGGTCATAGTTGAGCAGATGGAGCACGCCGTGCACGACGAGGAGCGCGAGCTCGTCGTCGGTGGTCCACCCGTGCTCCGGCGCTTGGCCGGCCGCGACCTGCGGGCAGATGACGACATCACCGATCAGGCTCGGCGGCTCCCCGGCCTCGGCCGGCGCGCCCGGACCGCGTCCACCCTGATCGGGCTGGCGTCCCCCGAGCACGACGTCGTCGTCCATCGGGAACGCGAGCACGTCGGTCGGACCGGTTCCGCCGAGGAAGCGTTCGTTGAGGTCGGTGATCGATTGCTCGTCCACGAAGATCAACGAGAGCTCGGCGACCCCGGGCACGCGCTCCTCGGCGAGCACCAGGCGGGCGAGCCGCACCCAGCGCACGACATCGACCGGGACCACCGACTGCTCGTCGGCCCCGAAGACCTCTACCGACGTCGTGGCCATCAGGTGTTCTTCTCGTAGGCGTCGACGATGTCCTGGACGATCTTGTGGCGCACGACGTCGCGTGAACCGAGCTCGACGAACGCCAGCCCGTCGATGTCCTGCAACACGTCGCGCACCGCGAGCAGACCCGATCGACCGCGACCTTCGGGGAGGTCGATCTGGGTCACGTCACCGGTGACGACCGCTTTGGATCCGAAGCCGAGCCGGGTCAGGAACATCTTCATCTGCTCGGCCGTCGTGTTCTGGGCTTCGTCGAGGATGATGAACGAGTCGTTGAGCGTCCGGCCGCGCATGTACGCGAGCGGCGCGACCTCGATGGTCCCCCGCTCCATGTATCGGGCGACACCTTCGGCGTCGAGCATGTCGTAGAGCGCGTCGTAGAGCGGCCGGAGGTACGGGTCC
This sequence comes from Acidimicrobiia bacterium, assembly GCA_017882945.1. Classification (GTDB taxonomy): domain Bacteria; phylum Actinomycetota; class Acidimicrobiia; order IMCC26256; family JAENVU01; genus Chersky-806. The sequence continues at coordinate 11,538 of JADGON010000160.1, forward strand.
ACCTTCGCGAGCATGTCGCCGGGAAGGAAGCCGAGTCGCTCGCCCGCCTCGACCGCGGGGCGGGTGAGGATGATCCGGTTCACCTCCTTGGCCAGCAGCGACTGCACCGCGAGCGCCACCGCGAGATAGCTCTTGCCGGTTCCGGCAGGACCGATGCCGAACGTGATGGTGTGCGTGCGCACTGCGTCGACGTAGCGCTTCTGACCCGCCGTCTTCGGTCGCACACTCTTGCGAGCGCGCAACACCTCATCGGAGAGCACGTCGGTGGGGCTCTGATCCGACTTCAGCATCTCGATGCTTCGCCCCACGCCTTCACGATCGAGCTCGTGGCCCTTTTCGACGAGCACGACGAGCTCCTCGAACAGCAGCGCGACACGATCGGCATCGGCGGACTCGCCCGAGACGGTGATCTCGTTCCCGCGCACGAGGATATGGACGGGGAACGCGTCCTCGATCACCCGCAACAGCTCGTCGCGCTGGCCGAGCAGGTCCACCATGAGATGGTTCCCCGGAACGAGGATCTTGACCTGGGTCGGCGACGAAGGGGTCACGTCGCGTTCAGGGTAGCGCCGCCCGGCCGCAGACGGCGCGCGATTCGCTACGCAGAGGCCGTGCTGGCACGCAGGCCGAGCTCGTCGAGCCGGATGCCCAGATCGTCGGGGCGCCGGCCCAGCACCGCGGCGAGAACACGCAGGTCGTCGCGACGAATTGTCAGCAAACGACCGTTGAAGTCCTGGCGCTGGAGCTGGATGGTCGCCGCGTACCGTGACAACACTGCTGCCTCGGGGTCGTCGAGCGCGTGCAGCTTCACCAGGTCGATGGTGAAGCCGGCGTCGAGGTCGGCGCCCTCGGTCAGGTTGATCTCGACGTCAGCGTCACGCGGCAACAGCTGGTCCGCCGGAACCTCGTAGATCTCGGCGAGCCGGAGCAGCCGCGGCACGGAGATGGCGCGCTCGCCGCGCTCGTACGCTCCGAGCACCGACGCCTTGAACTCGAGATCGGAGCGCGCTTCAACGTCGTGGAGTGACAGCCCCTTCTGACGACGGATCGCCCGGAGCCGTTCGCCTACGTTGACGCCATGCATATATCCCGCTGCCCCCGAGGAAAGTCCGCGCCCGGCTCGCGCAGACTATCCCACGCGTCCCATCGCTTGTCGACAATCGCGCGGCCCGCGCTCTAGGTCGTTCGGCCCATTTCGGGTAAACCGGAAGAGCCGGGCGGCTTTGCGTCGCGAAATCCGACCAATGCCGCGGCCACCGCGACCGGCGCGGTCACTGCCCGTAACACGTGCGGCCCGACCGCAAGTCGCGCGCCGCGCGCGAACAGCTCGAGCTCCGACGGATCGAGACCTCCTTCGGGTCCGACCAACACCAGCCACTCGTCCCCCACCGGCGCACGGAGTGCTCCAGGTGCAACACCGCTCGGATCGGCGACGACCAGACCAGGGTGGCGTGCGAGCTCGGACAGCGCGCCGGCGGTGAGCACCTCCGGGATCCGGGCTCTGCGGGACTGCATCGCCGCCTCCCGGACGATGCGACGGAGGCGCGCCAGCGCGCGCTCTTCGCGCTGACCGTCCCAACGCACGACGGACCGCTGCAACGTGACCGGCATGACCGCGTCGACCCCGAGCTCCACCAGCTGGTGCACCACTGCGCCCGCCTGATCCCCCTTGGCAGGGGCGAACGCGACCACCAAGCGCGGCGTCAGCTCCGGTTCGACGACACGCGGCGCCACGGGCGTGAGCCGCACTCGACCGTCGCCCAGCTCGGCGAGCTCGAAGAGCCGCCACGCGCCGGCGCCGTCGCTGCCCGTGACCAGCTCCCCGACGCGCAGACGGCGGGCTCGTTGCAGGTGGTGGCCGTCATCGCCCTCGACCCAGAGGTCGTCATCACCGTCGATGGCACCGACGAAGACGTGCGCGACCGCAGGCGCGGCCGCGGCGAATCCCTCTGTCACCGTTCGCCGAACGTCGAGCGGATCCTCGAGAAGAACCCACCCTCCGCGGGTGCTGCGACCTCCTCACCGCGCAGCTCGGCGAACTGGGACAGGAGCTCGTGCTCGGCCTCGGTGAGGTCCTGGGGCACATCGACGTCGATCTGCACGAGGAGGTCCCCTCGGCCGCGGCCCTGCAGCACCGGAACGCCGCGTCCCTTGAACCTGAACACGTGGCCGGGTTGCGTCCCCGGCGGCACGGTGATCTCCTCCGGCCCGTCGAGCGTCTCGACGGTGAGCACGGTGCCGAGAGCCGCCTGCGTCATCGCGATCCGGCGCTCGTGGAAGAGATCGAATCCCTGGCGCTCGAGCGACGGATGCGGACGGACCCGCACCGTGACGTACAGGTCACCGGGAACTCCGTTGCGGGGCGCGGCGGGCCCGCGTCCCGTGAGCCGGAGACGCTGCCCGTCGTCGATGCCGGCCGGAACCTCGACCTCGATGTGGCGTGTGTCGCGCACGCGACCGTCGCCACCACACGCGCTGCACGGGTTCGGGATCCGCTGGCCGGTTCCGGCGCACGCCACGCAAGGGACCGCGGTCACGAGCTGACCGAGGATCGAGCGCCGCACCTGCCGCACCTCGCCCGCGCCGCCGCAGGAATCGCACCGGGTCGGGTGGGTACCCGGCTCGCAGCCCGATCCTTCGCATCGTTCACACGCGCTCGGCAGATCGACGTCGAGGTTCTGGGTGGTGCCGAACGCGGCTTCGGACAGGTCGAGCTCGATGATCGCCTCGGCGTCCGGCGCGCGCTGTGGACCGGCGGCGCCGCCACCGAACTGCCCCGAGAAGAAAGCGTCGAAGAGGTCGCCGAATCCGAACGCCTCGCCCTGTGACTGGCCCGCAGCGCCGCGCCCATCGTCTCCGAACATGTCGAAGCGGCGGCGGCGTTCCGGATCGCGCAACGTCTCGTACGCGACCGTGATCTCCTTGAAGCGCGCCTCTGCCTCGGGATTCCCCGGGTTCGCGTCCGGGTGCAGCTCCCGCGCGAGCTTCCGATAGGCGCGCTTGATCTCGTCGTCGGTGGCGTTCGAGGCGACGCCGAGCAGCGCGTAGGGATCGTTGGGCATCTGGCGATTCAGCCGAGCAGGAGCCGGCCGAGCTGCTGGGACACCGCGGCGACCGCAGCCAGGGCCTGCTGGTAGTCCATCCGCGTCGGGCCGAGCACACCGACGGTTCCGGCCATCTGCCCGTCGACGCTGTAGGGCGCGAGGACGAGCGAGCAGTCCCGCAGCTCGTCGACGTCGTTCTCCGAGCCGATGCTGACCGTCAACCCCTGGTCCAGCAGGTCGCGCACGAGCGAGACCACCACAACCTGCTCCTCGAGCATCTCGAGGAGTCTGGACGCCCGCTCGGCGGTGGCAAACGCATCCTGGTCGCCGACGATCCGGCTGGCACCACCGACGTACAGGGGCTCCGCACCCGAGATCGCCCGACGGGACAGCGCGTCCACACCGTGGCGGACCAGCCGGTCGACGACCGCGTCACCGGTCTTGGCCGATGCGGGAGTGCTGCCCAGCGACTGCTCGCGCAGTGTGTCGTCGAGCATCGCACTCGCCCGGGAGATCTGAGCCTCGTCGAAGTCTCCGGCGTTCGAGATGACTTCCTTCTCGATCGACCCGTTCGAGAGGACGGCGATCGCGAGGACCAGCTCCGGCTGGAGGGCGACGAGCTGGGCGCTGCGCACCCGGGCCGCATCGAACTGGGGACCGACCACGACCGCGGCATGGCTCGTGAGACGCGCGAGGAGCTGACTGGTCTCGTGGAGGAGGTCTTCGAGCGCGCTGTGCGCGGATGCGAAGAAGTCGGCGACGGCGCGGCGCTGGCCCGGTGGCAGCGCTCCGGCCTTGGTGAAGTGGTCGACGAAGTAGCGGTAGCCCAGGTCGGTCGGGACGCGGCCCGCGGAGGTGTGAGGCTGGACGATGTAGCCCTCGCGCTCGAGCTGGGTCATGTCGTTGCGGACGGTGGCGCTCGAGACCCCCAACGAGCGCGACTGCGCGATCGACTGGGACGCGACGGGCTGCGCGGTCTGCACGTACTCCTCGACGATTGCTCTCAGCACCGCGGCTCGGCGGTCGACTGCGTCCATACGGGCACCTTCTTCGGCTCGCCGTGAAGGCGGGGCGGTTAGCAGTCGAGTCTACCGAGTGCTACCTCGCTCGGCGGGAGCGGGGACGAGGAGCGGACAAGCAGTGCAGCTGCCGGGGCGCTCCGAGAAGCAGGAACGGAGAGGGCCACGAGCAGGCGGGTGGTGACATCGGAGGCGAGGAGGCGGCCCCGCTGGGTGAGGATCAGGCGGTCGGCGTCCGGTTCGACGAGTCCCTCCCCGATCAGATCGGTGACGAGCGCCTCCGCGTGCTTCGGGATCGGCACGCCGCCGCGGGTGCGCACCGCCAGGAGGAGCGCCTCCTCCTCCCGGGTGGTCGAGTCGAGCAGCTCCTCGCCGGCCTCGGGCGACTCCGCGGACCGGATGGCCGCGATGTACCGCTCCGGTGTGCGGACATTCCACCAGCGGCGCCCGTCCTCGTGCCCGTGGGCGGCCGCGCCGACCGCGAGGTAGTCACCCTGCTCCCAGTAGAGGAGGTTGTGCCGGCATTCGCCTCCGGGCCGGGCCCAGTTCGAGATCTCGTACCAGTCGAAGCCCGCCGCGCGAAGGACGTCATCCGCGATCTCGTACTTGTCCGCCTGGTCGTCGTCGTCGGGCGCGCTCCGTCCACCGCTCGCGACGTCACGCCCGAGCGGCGTCCCGGGCTCGACGGTCAGCGCGTACGCGCTCACGTGGTCGGGCGCGAGCGCGAGGGTCTCGTCGAGGGTCCGGCGCCAGTCGTCGACGGACTCACAGGGGCTGCCGTAGATCAGGTCGAGGTTGAGGTGCTCGAAGCCCGCGTCGCGCGCAAGGCGGACCGCATATTCGACTCCGGCCGGGTCATGGGTCCGGCCCAGCTCGGCGAGCACGTGCTCCTGCATCGACTGCACGCCGAACGAGAGCCGGTTGACTCCGGCCGCCCGGTAGATCGCCAGCTGCTCCGGATCGACGGAGTCCGGGTTGCACTCGACGGTCACCTCGGCCACGTCCTCGCGCTCGATTGCCTCAAGGATGCGGGCCAGCCCCCGAGCAGGGATGAGCGACGGCGTCCCACCGCCGAAGAACACGCTTGTCGCTCGTGGCGCCGAAGCCGTCATGCGCCGGCGGAGGTCCACCACGCACGCCTCGACGTACTCGCCGATCAGGTGCCCACGATCCGTCCACGTGGCAAAGTCGCAGTAGTCGCAGCGTTCGGCGCAGAACGGGATGTGGACGTACACGCCGAGGGCCATGCGGAGATTCTCCCACTACCCTCGGGAAACGATGGCCCTGACGTTCGAGCTGCCCCCCGAGGCCGACGCGTACCGCGGTGAGATCCGCGAGTTCATCGCCGAGCACGCCCCGGACGGCCAGTACTCCGCCGACTGGATCCGGTGCCTCACCGACGCCGGCTACGTGGCGCCCCATTGGCCGCGTCCCTGGGGTCGCGACGCGTCACCGATCGAACAGCTGGTGATCGACGAGGAGCTGAAGCGAGCCGCGGCACCGAAGCCGATGAACCCGATCGGCATCGGGTGGGCCGGTCCCACCCTCCTCGTCGCCGGCACGCCCGAGCAACAGCAGCAATTCCTTCCCGGCCTGCTGGACGGCTCCGAGATCTGGTGCCAGCTGTTCAGCGAACCGGAGGCCGGCAGCGACCTCGCGTCCCTGACGACGCGTGCGGTGCGCGACGGCGACGAGTACGTGCTCAACGGC
>JADGON010000161.1 GCA_017882945.1 Acidimicrobiia bacterium
AAGGGCAAGCTGCCGTTGCCGCGGACGGGATCGGCGCGCTCGTCAGCGGTATCTCGTCATCGACGCAGTACGACGGCCACGGGATGTGCTACCTCGAGTTCGGTGACGACGAGGTCGCACGCGTCGACGTCACGTTCCGCAGCGGCCAGAACCCCACCGGCGACATGTAGGGACCGTCCTCGGCGCTCGCCGCCGACAAGGTCAAGTTCGGCGCCGACCGGATCCAGCGCTGGTTCGGGCGCAGCTGGCCTGCCCCACCCACCGCCTGAGCCGACGACGGTCCGCGTCGCGGTGGCGCGACGGGGGCAGAACTGGAAGTCTGCTCGCGACCGGCCGACCGGGCGGCGAGATGGAGGGCGAGTGTCATGGCTGCTGGTGTGATCTTGGAGTTCGAAGGCGTCACGCTGAAGGAGTACGAAGCCGTCAACCGCGCGCTCGGCATCGACTCGGCTTCGGGCGAGGGCGACTGGCCCGACGGCATGGTGACCCATTCCGCGGGGCTCAACGAGGACGGCCACCTCGTGGTCATCGAGGTGTGGGATACGCCCGAGCACCAGGCCCGGTTCATGGAGGAGCGCCTGGGCGAAGCCCTCGCCAAGGGTGGTGTCACGAGCCCGCCGTCGAGCGTGACCTGGGTCGAGCTGGTGGCTCACCAACAGCTCGGGAGCTGAACCGGCGTTGATTGGCGCACCACGACGACCTCAAGTCGTCGTGGTGCGGCGCGCGACGACGTAGAGGCGATCCGTCTGCTCGTCGGCGTACCGCGGCCGGGTCGTGCGTTGCTCGATGACGAAGCCGTGGTCGCGCAGGCGCGTGACGAGGTCGTCGGGGTCGCGGCGCACGACCGTCAGATCGATCGGGCGGCCAAACCATTCGTCCGCATGCTGGACGCGGCCCTCGCCGGCATGGACCGCGATTGTCACGAGACCCCCGGGTCGGAGCGCGCGCTGCCAATCGGCGAACACGCGATCGAGGTGCTCGGCCGGGCCGTAGATGAGGCAGTAGAACGCGACGATGCCGGCCAGCCCGCCGGGACGGACGGGAAGGCGCGCCAGGTCCGCGGCGACGACAGCTCGGCCCGGGTCCAGCACCTGCGCCTCGCGCAGCTGACCGACCGAGGCGTCCGAGGCAAGCATGCGCACCCCGCGGGTCGCCAGGTAGGCGGAGATGTGAGCTGGTCCCGCGCCGACCTCGAGCACGGGCGCGCCGGTCGGGAAGTGGTGAACGAGCGCGTCGAGCAGATCCCGGTCGAACGGCTTCCGGTGGAGCTCGTCGGCGAACTCGCGCCGGTAGAGATCCGCGATGCGGTCGAACGACTCCACGACCCGGCGGGTCTCACGGCCCCAGTCGTCGACCATCCACCAGACGCTATGCAAGATGTGTGCGCGCAAACCGGGGGAATCGCTTGACTCCGTACCGGGGTACGGGGCTTACGGTCGTCGAGTGCCCGGCGCGGGGTCGGGCAAGACCCGGAGGAGCTGGATGAACGCCGTTCTGGAAGCCAGTACGCAAACCGCGACCGAGGTGATCCTCGCCAACCGGGGGGTCGTTCTCGTGGACTTCACTGCCACCTGGTGCGCGCCGTGCCGTGCTCTGGCGCCCGTGCTCGACCAGCTCGCCGGCGAGACGGACGACCTCACCGTGCTCAAGGTCGACGTGGACGCCCACCCTGAGTTCGCCGCGGGGTACGGGGTCATGAGCTTCCCGACCCTGATGTTCTTCGTCGACGGGCAGCCGGTGCACCGTCTCGTCGGTTCCCGAGGCCTCGGTTCGCTGCGTCAGGAGCTCGAGCAGGTCCGGGACCGCGCCCACGCGGAATCCTGACGTCCACCGGCGGGTTGTCCACGGGCATGGATCCCACGGGTACGACTCTGACCATCGGCGAGCTCGCCGCGGCGGTGGGCGTCAACGTCGAGACGATCCGCTACTACGAGCGTGAGGGCATCCTCCCCGAGCCGCCGCGCACGGCGTCGGGCTACCGGCAGTACTCCGACGCCGACCGGTGGCGTCTCGCGTTCATCCGCCGCGGCAAGGATCTGGGCTTCACGTTGCGGGAGATCGCCGAGCTGCTCGGTGCTGGGGATCAGCGGTCGGTCGCCGAGGTGCAGCGCGTGGCCGCGAGTCGGCTGGAACAGATCGAGCTCGATCTCGCGGAGCTCACCCGAAGTCGCGATCAGCTCCGACGACTCATCGAGACCTGTGAGACGGGATCCGACGACGACTGCCTGGATCTCGCACCAGGTGCAGCAACGGGGCCCTGACCGACGCTCAGTCGCGGTCGCGGGATGCGGCGCGCGCGGCGGCACGAGCCCGTTCCAGCGAGAGGTCCCGCTCGCGCACGTTGCTGGTCAGGGCGGCGGCGCGTTCGAACTCGATCCGGGCTTCCTCGGGTCGTCCGACCTTGACCAACAGATCGGCGCGCACGCTCGGGAGCAGGGCGTAGGACTGCAGCGACGGCTCGTGCGCGAGCTCATCGACCAGGTCGAGTCCGGCCTGGGGTCCGTCGGCCATCGACACCGCGACGGCGCGATTGAGCTGGACGATCGGGGAGGGCATCACCTCGGCGAGGATCGTGTACAGCACCGCGATCAGCGCCCAGTCGGTGTCCTCGGCGCGCACCGCGCGGGCGTGGCACGCGGCGATCGCGGCCTGGAGCGCGTAGGGCCCACGCGCACCACCCAGCTCCTCGGCGCGCGCCATCGCGGCAAGCCCGCGGTTGATGAGGAGCCGGTCCCAGAGGAGCCGGTTCTGGTCGAGCAGCAGGATCGGCCTGCCCGCGTCATCGGTGCGGGCTGACAGGCGCGACGCCTGGATCTCCATCAACGCGACGAGCCCGTGCACCTCGGGCTCGTCGGCCGCGATCTGGGCGAGGATGCGACCGAGCCGGAGCGCGTCGGCACACAACGTGGGGCGCATCCAGTCCTCGCCCGCGGTCGCGGTGTACCCCTCGTTGAAGATCAGGTAGACGACCTCGAGCACCGATGAGAGCCGGGCCGGTCGCTCGGCGGGCTCGGGGACCTCGAACGGAACCTGCGCCCGGGCGAGGGTCTTCTTCGCGCGCACGATCCGCTGCGCGATGGTCGCCTCGGGGACCAGGTAGGCGCGAGCGATCTCGACCGTCGTCAGGCCACCGAGCAGGCGCAGGGTCAGTGCGACGCGGGCGGGCACCGACAGCACCGGGTGACACGCCGTGAAGACGAGGCGCAGGAGGTCGTCGTCGATGTCGTCGGAGACCGCGCGGTCGAAGTCGGGATCGACGGCCCGACCGTCGGCAGCGAGGTCGCGCCCGATTTGGCCGTACCGGTCGCGAAGGCGCTCGTTGCGCCGGTACAGATCGATCGCCCGCCGCTTCGCGACGGTCATCAGCCACGCGCCGGCGTTGCGGGGCACGCCCGAGTCGGGCCACTGCTCGAGCGCCGCGACCACCGCGTCCTGCGCGAGCTCCTCGGCCAGCCCGACATCGCCGGTGGAATGGGCGAGGCCGGCGATGAGCCGAGCCGACTCGATGCGGACGACCGCCTCGATGGCGGCATTCGTCTCGTTGACCGCCACGAGGCCAATCCCACCATCGTTCGTGGCTCGCGGCAACGCGGGCGGCACCGCCCTGCGATGCCGCCCGCGGGTGGAGGCCGGGGCTACCAGACCTGGCGGATCCTCAGCTCGCCGTCGCCGGCGGCGTTCTGCAGCCGCTTGGCCCACTCGATCGCCTCCTCCTTGTCGCGCACCTCAAGCAGTCCCCATCCGCCGACGAGCTCCTTGGCCTCGGTGAACGGCCCGTCGGTGACGGTGAACTTCCCGTCGGTGCGGGTCACCTTCGCGCCCATCGCGGTGGGCGCGATGCCGCCGTTGAACACGATGACCCCGGCCTTGTTCGCCTCCTCGGTGACCTTGTTCATCTCCTCCATCTGCTCGGGGGTGAGCTGGGGGATCGGCACGGACTCGTCGTCGAAGCGGTACATGAGGAATCGCATCGGAGGTCTCCTTCTGGGTCGGGTTCTTGATACCCGGCTTGGCCGTCGCCCAGGCGTCGAACGGCACGGGCCCAGATCGACATGTTCGTCAGCCCTTTCGCCGGACGTCCGTCGGACACCGGCGCGCACGCGTGGCGGAGGGAGTGGGATTCGAACCCACGGTGAGTTGCCCCACACACGCTTTCCAAGCGTGCCGATTCGGCCGCTCTCGCATCCCTCCGTACGGGCCGCCGACCGATCGCGCCGCCGACCCCGAAGCGGTGGATCGTAGCGGCGACGCCCCTGCTACCCTGCGAAAGCGGACCGTGCTAGGCGGGGAGCCCGTGGTGCCCTGTACCCCAAATCCACGTCATGGGGGGCCGAATTCCCGTTCGAGGCCCGAGCCGCCGTTGGGAAGGCGACTCGCCAGTGGTGTAGATGGTCGGGTCCTGCGCAACGGGATCTCGTGAAACGAGTCAGGTCCGGAAGGAAGCAGCTCTCAGCGGGCCCTCCCGTGTGCCGCAGGGTGGCCTGATCTGAGCCGGCAGCGAGCCACGCGCCCTTCGGTGTCGGGTCGACAGCGGGTGCACGGTCCGCATCTCCAAGATCGGAAGAGGGCTGAGTAAGGTCGGACGGTGGCCTCTCAGTCGTTGTATCGCAAGTACCGACCGCAGCGCTTCGAGGAGCTGGTCGGCCAGGAACACGTCACGACCGCGTTGCGCAACGCGGTGCGCGAGGGCCGGGTCGGCCACGCGTATCTCTTCTCGGGACCGCGTGGAACCGGCAAGACCACGACCGCTCGCATCCTCGCCAAGGCGCTCAACTGCCTCGACCTCGGCGCGGACGGCGAGCCGTGCACCGTGTGCGAGAACTGCGTTGCCATCGCGGCGGGGAGCTTCAACGATCTCGTCGAGATGGACGCGGCGTCGAACAACGGTGTCGACGCGATCCGCGACCTCGTCGAGCGAGTGAGTCTCGGCATCGGCGCGACCTCGAAGATGAAGGTGTACCTCATCGACGAGGTGCACATGCTCAGCAACGCCGCGTCGAACGCGCTGCTCAAGACGCTCGAGGAGCCACCCGGCCACGTCGTGTTCGTGCTCGCGACCACGAACCCCGAGAAGGTGCTCCCGACCATCCGGTCGCGCACGCAGCACTTCGAGCTCACGCTGCTCTCGATCGATCAGATCACCGGCCTGCTTGCTTCCCTGCTGGAGCGCGAAGGCGTGGAGTTCGAGCCCGAGGCGCTGGTCCCGCTCGCCCGAGCCGCGGCTGGATCCGCCCGGGACGCGGAGTCCCTGCTCGATCAGGCGCTCGCGCACGCGACGGGTGCACTCACGGCAGCCGGGGTCGAGTCCGTCCTCGGCGGCTCGCCCTTCGACACCCGGATGGCCATCCTCGACGCGATCGCCGGTGAGGACGTCGCCGGCGCGCTGAGTGGTCTGGCCGTGCTGCTCGAATCCGGGCACGACGCCCGCCGCATCGCCGAGGACCTGCTCCGATCGCTGCGCGACGCGTTCTTGCTGTCGGCCGCGCGCGGGCAGGTGCACGTCGACGCACCCGAGGACGAGCGAGCGCGGTTGAGCAGCATCGGTGACGTGCTGGGCAACGCGGTGCTCGTGCGCGCGCTCGAGACGCTCGGGCAGGCGGTCGTCGACATGCGCGGCACTGATGCGGCCGACCCGCGACTCGTCTTGGAGATCGCGCTCGTGCGGCTCGCTCGGCGCGACACCGGCGGCACGCTGCAGGTGCTCGCGGATCGCGTCGAGCGACTCGAGCAGCGACTCGCCAATGATCCCGTCGCGTCGGCCGAGTCCGCGTCGACCCCCGCGGCGAAGCCCGCACCGAAGCCGGCACCGAAGGCACCGGGGAAGAAGCCGGCGCTCGGCGCGTACAAGCAGGCGCCGAAGGCCACGCCCGCAGACGATGACGCGCCACCCGAACCGCCGGTGATGAAGGCTGCGCCACTCGTCGAGCCCGCGGTCGCACCGGCCCCGGCGCCCGCCGGCGACGTTGTCTTCGACCTCGATGATGTGATCGTCGCCTGGAACGCGGTGCTCGAGGCCATCCCGCGTTCACTGCGGTCCGCGATCCAGGAGGCGCAGCCGCTCAGCGTCGACGGCAACGTCATCACGTTCGGGGTCTCGCGCACCCAGATCGACAACGTGAAGCCGCGGTTCCAGAAGGAAGCGCACGCGATCCGCGAGAAGTTCATCGAGCAGCTCGGGTCACCGCCGAAGTTCAAGTTCGCGGTGCACAGCTGGACCGGGAGTCCCGACGGTGGGCGCCCGCGGGCTCCGCGATCAGGCCCGACGCTCGAAGCGGTCCCGAACGATCCCGATTCCCCCGACCCAGGCCCCGAGCCGCCGCCGCCCGACGATCAGGTCATCGACCTCGTGGCCCTGCACGACATGGTGGACCCCGATGAGCTCGTGGACGCGCCCACAGCCACGGGTCCGGCAGTAGATTCCATCTCCCGCCTCGAGGACGCGTTCGGTGCGACCGTCGTCGAGGAACTTCCCCGGACGTAGGAGCCTGCCGTGGCCAAGCAGAAGCCGCCTGCCAACAACATGATGAAGCAGGTCCAGAAGATGCAGGCGGACATGCTTGCGGCCCAAGAGGCGCTCGCGACCATGGAGGTCGAAGGCAGCGCCGGCGGTGGCATGGTCAAAGCCGTGGTCACCGGAGGCGGCGAGCTGCGCTCCGTGTCCATCTCGGCCGACGTCGTGGATCCCGACGACATCGAGATGCTCGAAGACCTCGTGGTCGCGGCCGTCACCGAGGCGATGCGTGCGTCCCAGGAGCTCCAGTCCGAGCAGATGGGCGGCGTGACCGGCGGCCTCGACCTCAGTGCCTTTGGCCTGGGCTGAGCCGGCCTGACCTTGGCGTCCTTCTACGAAGGGCCCGTCCAGCGGCTCATCGACGAGTTCGGACGGCTGCCCGGCATCGGTCCCAAGTCTGCGCAACGGATCGCCTACTACCTCCTCAAGGCCGCGCCCGAAGACGCGCGCCGACTTGCCGCATCCATCGTCGAGGTCAAGGAGAAGATCTCGTGGTGCCGGCGGTGCTTCAACATCGCGGAAGGCGAAGAGTGCGCGATCTGTCGTGACACGCGGCGCGACTCGACGGTGCTCTGCGTCGTCGAGGAACCGCGCGACATCGTGGCGATCGAGCGGACCCAGGAGTTCCGTGGTCGCTACCACGTGTTGCAGGGAACGATCTCCCCGATCGAGGGGGTCGGGCCGGATCAGCTCCGCATCAAGGACCTGCTGCACCGGATCCCGGAGGAGGGCGTCGAGGAGGTCATCCTCGCCACGAACCCGAACACCGACGGCGAGGTCACGGCGATGTACCTGGCCAAGGTGCTGACGCCGCTCGGGCTCCGAGTCACTCGCATCGCGAGCGGGCTTCCTGTCGGTGGCGACCTCGAGTACGCCGACGAGGTCACCCTCGGCCGCGCTCTCGAAGGACGCCGAGTCGTCGACGGTTAGATGTCGGCGAGGGCTCGGGTGATGACCTTCCCGACGGCTTCGCTCTCGGTCAGGAAGCCGTCGTGACCGGAGATCGACTGGATGACCTCGACGCCGGAGTTGCGGGGGATGCGCGCCGCGAGCTCGTGCTGGAGCCGCAGCGGGTAGAGGCGGTCCGACGAGATGCCCGCGATGGTGACGTCGCCGGTGATGCGTGAGAGCGCGGCTGCGATGCCACCGCGGCCGCGGCCCACGTCGTGGTGGTTCATCGCGCGCGACAGCACCACGTACGTGTTCGCATCGAAGCGCCAGGCGAGCTTCTCGCCGTGGTACTCCAGGTAGGACTCGACCGCGAAGCGTCCGCCGCTGAGCGGTTCTTCGTCGCCCTGGTGCCCGCGGCCGAAGCGCTCGTCGAACTCCGCCTCAGTCCGGTAGCTCACCTGGCCGATCCCGCGCGCGAGCGACATCCCTCGCCACGGCCCTTCGCCGGGCTCGGCCTCGTAGTAGTCGCCGCCGAGAAAGGACGGGTCCGACTCGATGGCCCGGATCTGCAGCGAGCAGAGCGCGATCTCCTCGGCCGTTGCCCGCGCGCCGCACGCGATGATCACGGCGCGCGGGACGCGCTCCGGGAACGAGACCGCCCATTCCATCGCGCGTTGACCACCCATTGATCCACCGACGACAGCGGCCCAGCGATCGATGCCCAGCGTGTCCGTGAACGCCGCTTCGACGACGACCTGATCGCGAATCGTGATCATCGGGAACCGTGACCCGTAGGGCTTTGCGGTGACCGGATCCACCGACGCGGGACCGGTCGTTCCCTCGCAGCCGCCGAGCACGTTCGGGCACACCACGAAGAACCGGTCGGTGTCGATGGCCCTGCCCGGTCCGATTATCTCGTCCCACCAGCCGGTCCGTCCGTGGCCGGGGCCGGACGGCCCGGCGGCGTGGCTGTCGCCGGTGAGGGCGTGCAGCACCAGCACCGCGTTGTCGCGCGCCGCGTTCAACGTCCCCCAGGTCTCGTACGCGACCGTGACCGGTGCGAGCCGTCCGCCTGCTTCGAGCACGTGCGAGCGCGACTCGAACAGCGTCGCGAACTGCCGCCGACCCGGCGGGTCGCCGTCGCGCCAGGCGCCGGTGACGGGAACGAACGAAGGGGGCGTCATCCGCCCGTCACGCTATGCGCCCTTCGCGGCGCGGAAACCCGCCTCCAGGTCCGCCTGGATGTCCTCGATCGACTCCGTGCCCACCGAGAGCCGCACGAGGTCCTCCGTGACTCCGGCGGCGAGCTGCTCCGCCGAGTCGAGCTGCTGGTGCGTGGTCGTGGCGGGGTGGATCGCGAGGCTGCGGACGTCGCCGACGTTGGCGAGGTGGCTGAACAGCTCGAGGTTGTTGATGAAGCTCGTGCCCGCCTCGAGCCCGCCCTTGATGCCGAACGCCACGATCGCGCCCTGACCCTTGGGGAGGTACTTCTTCGCCCGGTCGTTCCACCGGCTCGACTCGAGCCCCGGGTACGCGACCCACTCGACGTCGTCGCGCGCCTCCAGCCACTTCGCGACCGCCAGCGCGTTCTGCGAGTGCCGCTCCATGCGCAGGCTCAGGGTCTCGAGGCCCTGGAGGAAGAGGAACGAGTTGAACGGCGAGAGCGCGGCACCGATGTCGCGCTGGTACTGGAGCCGGGCCTTGAGGATGTACTGCGCGGGACGGAGCGGCTCGGGCAGCTCGGAGAAGATCAACCCGTGGTAGCTCGGGTCGGGCTCGGTGAAGTTGGCGAAGCGACCGCTCCCGGCGTAGTCGAACTTCCCGCCGTCGACGATGATCCCGCCGATCGACGTGCCGTGACCGCCGATGAACTTCGTCGCGGAGTGCGTGATGATGTCGGCGCCCCACTGCAACGGGTTGAGCAGGTACGGGGTGGCGAGCGTGTTGTCGATCACGACCGGGATCTTGGCTTCGTGCGCGATGGCCGAGATGCCTTCGAGGTCGAGGATGTCGCCCTTCGGGTTCCCGATGCTCTCGCCGTAGAACGCCCGCGTGTTCGGTCGGATCGCGGCCTTCCAGGCATCGAGGTCGTCGGGATCGTCGATGAAGGTGACCTCGATGCCGAGCTTCGGGAACGTGTAGTGCAGCTGGTTGTAGGTGCCGCCGTAGAGCGACGCGCTCGACACGATGTGGCCACCGTTCTCGGCGAGGTTGAGCAGCGCGATGGTCTGCGCCGCCATCCCGCTTCCGGCGGCGAGGGCACCCACGCCCCCTTCGAGCGCGGCGACGCGGTCCTCGAATGCCGCCTGGGTGGGATTCATGAGGCGCGTGTAGATGTTGCCGAGCTCCGCGAGCCCGAACAGCGCAGCCGCGTGGTCGGTGTCGCGGAACACGAACGACGTCGTCTGGTAGATCGGGACCGCCCGAGCGCCGGTCGTGG
Organism: Acidimicrobiia bacterium; assembly: GCA_017882945.1. GTDB lineage: Bacteria > Actinomycetota > Acidimicrobiia > IMCC26256 > JAENVU01 > Chersky-806. The sequence continues at coordinate 9,843 of JADGON010000161.1, forward strand.
GGTCGGGCTCGGCACCGGCGTGGATCTGACGGGTTTCGAATCCCCAGTCGGACATGGTGGCTCCTCGGGTCGGCGTTGACGCGACGGTCGCGACGCTACGATCCGATTCCCGAGTGGTCAAGTCGGATTTGAGTCGTTGACCCGGGGCAGTCGGAAGCCCATGATGCCGACATGAACTCACCCGTTCCGCCCCCGCCCTCCGGCGCGCTGCAATTCCCCGGTCCGCCGGGAAAGGTGCGCTCTCCTGTCGCGGTGATCATCTTCAGCATCATCACGCTGGGGATCTACACGCTGTACTGGTACTACGCGGTCTTCACCGAGTTGAAGGACCGCACCGGCAACGGCGTCGGTGGCCCGATCGGCTTGCTGCTCGGCCTCTGCATCGGGATCGTCAACATCTTCCTGCTGCCCTCCGAGGTCGGCAACATGTACGCGCAGGAAGGCCTCGAGAAGCCGGTCACCGGCTTGACCGGATTCTGGGTGCTGATCCCGTTGATCGGGTCGATCATCTGGTTCATCAAGGTGCAGAACGCGCTGAACCACCGCTGGGAGGCGAGCGGCGCGATCTGACGCCGACCCCAGCGGTCTAGCGTTGGTGACGTGACGGCAACGACCTTCGCGTCGAGGCATCGGGCAGCACCCTGGATCGCCGGGGGGCTCCTTCTCGGTGGATGCGTGGCGCTGGCCGTCGTCGATCCGACCCACGGGCCGCCCTTGTGCCCGTTCAAGGCGGTGACGGGGCTCGACTGCCCCGGCTGCGGCGGAACCCGCGCCGCCCATCAGCTGTTCACGGGCCACCTGGGCGCCGCCGTGGATTACAACGTGCTCGCGGTGCTCGCGATGCCGTTCATCCTCTGGGGACTCTTCGTCTCCCTCACCGCGATGCTGGGCGGCCCCCGGTGGCGGGGGATCTCGCTGTCGCCGCAGTGGACCCGCATCGCCGCGGTGGTCGTCGTCGCGTTCTGGGTGCTGCGCAACATCCCGATCGCGCCGTTCAACTGGCTCGGCACCGGCGCCTGAGCGCCGGGGCTGAACGCGACGGGAGCGGCCCGCAGGCCGCTCCCGTTTCCGGTTCTCGTTGGGCTTCCCGGTGTTACGCGACCGGCGCCACCGGCTCGCCCCGCAGCGTGCGGTATGCGTACGCCACGGCGATCGCGGTGATGCCGTAGGTGAACAGCAGTCCGATGCCGCAGAGGATTGCGCCAACCAGGTTGATCCCGAACAGCGCCAGGCCGAAGACGAAGAGCTCGCCGAGGCGGCCCGACGTCATCTCTTGGGACTTCTTCAAGGCGTCCGTGGGGCTGATCGACGGGTTCTCGACGATGATGAATCCGTAGAACATGAAGATGATCGCCACGAAGATTCCCGGGATGATGCAGAGCAGCAAGCCGACCCAGAGCATGATCCCGAACAGGATCGCCGCGACGATGAACGATCCGAGTCCTTCGGTCTCGAACAGCATGTTGACCTCGGGAGTCTCGCCCCGTACGACGGCCAGCGCGGCTCTGATCAGGCCCATCGTCAGGATCATCGAGACGACGAATGCCGCGATCGAGAAGATCAGGCTGACGAAGAAGTTCCCGGTCGCCTGGCCGATCAGGCCGATGATGAACTGCGCGGCAAAGATCACCAGGGTGATCAGCAGAAGTGGGCCGATGTTCTTCCAGTACGCGGTCCAGCCGTAGCCGACCGCATCACCGACGCTGAACGCCGCGGCACCTCCTGCTGCCGGCATGGGACCACCGGCGGGCGGGGGAGGCGGAGGCGGCGGGGGTGGCGGCGGCGGAGGTGCCTGGGACATGGAACGCTCCCTTTATCGAGATCACGCGGACTGATCGACGTTACCGATGGTTGTCGGCAAGAACGCGGCAATCCTTCAGACCCGGCCCGTCTTTGCCGCGGCGACGGCTTCGAGAAATGGCTCGGAGGGCCAGCTGGGATCGGCGCCGACGACCTTTGGACGCAACCGAACGGCGATCTCGTCGGCCAAATGCAGGCGGGCGTGATAGGCGAGGCTCGTCCGGCGTTCCAGGAACCGCCGGACGGTGATGAGCTCGTCGGGCGTGATCGCACTCACGTCCCAGCCCACCGCCACCGGAGGGCCCATTGCCGAGGGACGGGGAGCGGCGTAGCGGGGCTGGACGAAGCGCTCGCGAGAAACCACAGTCCCGGCCGCGAGGTCCCCGAGCCGTTGGTTCTCCCGGGTGGCGACCACCGCGATGGTGCCGATCGGGCAGAGGATCAAGGTCAGGAGGTCCCACCCGTCGACGAGGCGGAGCAGGTTCCGGACCGCGCTCGGGATGAAGCCCACGGGGCCGCCGTCGATGCGCACGACCCGCAATCCGACGGCCATCTTCCCGGGAGTACGCCCGCGATTCAGGACCTCGAAGAGCACGAAATAGCCGAACAGCACGAGAAAAGCGAGGACGAGGAGGCCGGCGACGACGAATCCGCTGCTGTTGCCGCCGAACGCGCTGAAGATGAGAAGTGCTCCGATGAGCAGGAACACTTCTATCGTGAGATCGAGCAATCCGGCGATTGCCCGTGAACCCAACCCGGCGAGCGTGATCTCCATGTCCACGCCTTCAGGAGTGCTGATCGTGATCTGGTCGTCGAGTCGCACAGGAGAAACGGTAGACAATCCCCGGTGAGCCTGGATCAATTCCTGAAAGAGCGAGAGCCGCGCTGGACCGAGCTCAACGGGCTCATCACTCGGTCGGGTCGTCGGAGCCGCCTCGATCCTGATGCGGTGCGCCGGCTCGGAGCGCTCTACCGATCCGCGGCCGCCGACCTCGCGGTCGCCCGGCGGCAGTACTCCGGCGATCCGGTCGTCGGCCGGCTCGAGGACCTCGTTCGCCGGGCGCGTCAGGTCGTCTACGGCAGCGAACGGCGGCAGCTCTCCTTCCGATACTTCGTGACGACGGGCTATTGGCAACGCGTGCGCGAGCGCCCGCTGCTCCTGCTGACCGCGTTCCTGCTGATCATGGGGCCCTGGATCCTCTCGGGGATCTGGGCGGTGCGCGAACCGGCGCGGGCCCAGGGCCTCGTGCCCGGTCAGTTCAGCACCGTCGTCGATCGGAAGAAGGCGGACTTCGGCCTGACCAGTGACCAGAAGGCGGAGGTCTCGACCGCGATCTTCACCAACAACATCCGCGTCACGTTCCTCGCGTTCGCGACCGGCATCGCCGCGGGCCTGGGAACGGCGCTCGTGCTGGTGTACCAGGGCATCACGCTCGGCACCGTCTTCGGATTGACCATTCACGCGGGCAACGGCAAGCCGCTCTTCGAGTTCGTGTCGCCCCATGGCGTGCTCGAGATCAGCTGCATCATCGTTGCCGGCGCAGCGGGGATGCGCATGGGTTGGGCTCTCGTCGCCCCGGGTCGGCGTCGACGGCGAGATGCGCTCGCGACCGAGGCGCGCGCGGCCGGGGAGATCGCGGTCGGTACCGCACTCGTGCTCGTGTTCTGCGGGATCGTCGAAGGCAGCCTGAGCACTTCCGGGATCGGGCTCGTCCCGGCGATCATCGTCGGGCTGCTCATCGGCGGGTCGTTCTGGTCGCTCGTCTTCTGGCGCGGCCGGCCCGACCGCAGTGATCTGCGCGACGGTTCGGGCGACGAGGACGCAGTGCCCGAACCGGTTCGGCCGTCGGTGCTCCCGGCTACACCAGCGCCCGCGACTTCGCGTTGAGGTAGGCGGAGACGCACGCGGCCGCGAGCTGATCCGGCGCAGCCTCGACGAGCACGGTGCCCGAGCGCCGGAGCCGGCTCACCACCCGGTTGCGCGCGTCCAGGACGTCCAGCGCCACGACGGCGGAGAAGACGTCGGCCTGATCGTCCGGCGGGCGGGTCAGCAGGTCCGTGAGGTCCGGGTCCCGGCAGCTCGCGATCGCCACGGCATGACGGCGGGTGAGGACCGGGACCGCCTCGAGGAGCGCGGACGCTGCGGCTTCGTCGAGCAGGTCGGTGAACACGATGACGAACGCGCGCTTGCCTCCACCCACGGTGCGGAACGCGAGCTCGTAGTCCGCGTCAACCGGACGGGGCTCCAGGTCGTAGACCGCTCGGACGACGGCATCGCTGCCCCGGCGGCGCGGTCGGAGGTGACGGCGGACGGTCTCGTCGAACGCGAGGACGCCGGCCCGGTCGCCCAGCTCGTCGGCGACGTAGGCGACTGCGGCAACCGCGTCGAGGGCCGCATCGAGTCGTGTGCGATCGGCGATGGGGGCGGCCATCAGCCGGCCGGTGTCGACGACGCAGACGATGTCGCGGTCCTGCTCGACCCGGAACTGGTTGCTCATCGGCCGACCGGTGCGCTGGGTGGCCGGCCAGTTGATCTGGCGGACATCGTCATCGGGCAGGTACTCGCGGATGGACTCGAAGTCGGTGCCGAGCCCGAGCGGGCCGCGGGTCAGCCGGCCCGGATCTCGGAACCGGCCGCGCCGCACCGAGAGCGCGAGGCGCCGTGCCGCGGGCAGGTCGGGGTAGACGACGACCTCGGTCGGGTCGGGTTCGTTGCGGAACCAGCACGCGAGCGCGAGTGGGCCGTCGACGCGCGTCGCGACGGGCGGAACAGGGTAATTCCCGCGGCGACGGGCCACGATCGTCGTGTCGAGCGTGTCGTCTCGCTCCGCCGTCTCGACGATCAGGTCGGGCCCAACCGGTTGGCGGACGCGCACTCGCCGCGCCGCGGGGTGCTCGGTCTCGACCGCGAGCGCGGTCGGTACCCCTCGCGCCAGCACGGTGGGCATCCGTCGCGAGACGATTGGCCGCGCCCGCGAGATGGTCGCGTCGACGCCGAACGCCGCGAGTACGGCGACCGCCGCGAGCAACGCGATCGTGGTCGAGGTCACCAGTGCGAGTGCCGCGGCCGCGACCAGGAGGAATCCGCAGCGGCGTGAGATCCCGAGCGGGGCGACCGAGAGCCCGATCACCAGCGCGGTGCCGAGCGCGAGCACGAGCACGATCTGTCCCATGCGCTGACCTACCGGGGCACAGGAACGCTGGCCAGCGCGGCCTGCACGGCGTCGTCAGGCCGGTAGCGCTCGAGCTCGGCTTCGGGACTGAGCAGCAGCCGGTGGCGCAGGACCGGACGGGCCATCCAGGCGACGTCGTCGGGCGTCACGAACGCGCGCGCCGAGAGCCGGGCCGACGCCTTCGCGGCCGCGAGCAGGTGGACGGCGGCGCGGGGGCTCGCCCCGAGTGAGACGCTGGGAAGCTCGCGGGTGCGACGGACGAGCGACGCAACGTACGCGACGACTTCGTCCGCGACCGTCGTCGCATCGACCTCGGCCCGCAGCGCGAGCAGGTCGCCGGTTCCACCGACCGCCTGGACGTCATTGATCGTCACCGGCGCGACTCCGTGGTGGAGCAGCTTGAGCATCGCGAGCTCGTGCGCTTCGTCCGGATAGCCGACGTCGACCTTGAGCGTGAACCGGTCCAGCTGGGCTTCGGGCAGCGGGTAGGTGCCCTCGTATTCGATCGGGTTCTGGGTCGCGACGACGAGAAACGGGTCGGGAAGCGGGTGCGGCGTGCCGTCGACCGTCACCTGGTACTCCTGCATGGACTCGAGCAGCGCGGCCTGTGTCTTCGGCGGAGTCCGGTTGATCTCGTCGGCGAGCAGGACGTTGGTGAACACCGGGCCGGGTGAGAACGCGAGCTCGCCGGCGCGCAGGGTCATCGTGCCGGTGAGGTCGGAGGGAAGCATGTCCGGGGTGAACTGGACGCGCCGGAACGAGACCCCGAGTGCGCGGGAGACCGCGTTCGCGATCAGCGTCTTCGCCACGCCCGGGACCCCTTCGAGCAGCACGTGGCCCTGCACGGCGACCGCGACGAGGATGAGATCGATCACCTCGTCCTGGCCGACCACGACCTTGCGGACTTCGGCAGCGACTCGATCTCGCAGCTCCCTCACGGTGCTCCCTTCTCGGCCCGGGCCAGCGCGCGCCCGGCAGCCAGGATGCTCTCATTGTCGGTCGCGGGCGTGAACAGCGCGTCGATCTCTTCGCGACTCCATCCCGCCCGGGCCGCTTCGGCGCGAATCAGCTCGGGCGGCGCGTCAGCCGGGAGACCGGCGCGGCGCGCGAGATGGTCGCGCGCGGCGGCCTGGAGTGGCGCGATCGCCTCGGCGGGGCGGCGAGTGCGAGAGAGCGCGGTGCCGAGCGCGTCGACGTAGAGGCGGCGCGGCGGGGCGAGCTTGCGCACCGTCTCCTCGGCGGGGCCCAGTCGTCGGGACGCGGCGATGAGCGTGAGCAGCGCCGCGAGCGCACCACCGACGAGCGCGACCTTCCAACGGCCCGGGATCGCATCGAACCCGGAGGCGGAGCCGAACCCGTGCGGTCCCTCGACGAAGACCACCGATCGGTGCCCGGCGCCGGCGAGCGCGATCCCGAAGGCCGCGTTCTGGGCCTGGTCGAGCCGGCGGTTCTGCAGCGGTGACGTGTCCGCGAGGAGCACGACCGGTCCGGGTACGGCCTGCTCGATCGTCAAGGAGGTGCCCGACGGACTCTCCCAGCTTCCGGCACCATCCGTGCGCACGGTGTACCGGTCGGCACCGATCCGCGCACCGGTGACCGTGGGTCCGTTCGGAACCCAGCGCGACGCGTTGCCGATGAGCTGGTCGGTCCAGCTCGTTGCGCTCTCGCCCCCCACCACGAGGCGGCCACCAGACCGGACGAACTCGGTGACGGCCGCGCGCTCGGACTTCGAGGGCGAGTCGGCGTCGAGCACGATGACCGTGTCGCGGGGGTCGAGGCTGCCCGGCCGGAGCGTGCCGCGCGCCCGGGTGGTGGGATGGCCGAACCGCTCGAGCAGCTGCGCGTAGCCCGCGGTCCCGGTGCTCGCCGTCGAGTAGGACGATGACCGCTCGCCCGACGGATCGGCGCCCCGAGTCGCGGCGTCGAGCAGCCCGAGCCCGACGT
>JADGON010000162.1 GCA_017882945.1 Acidimicrobiia bacterium
CACCCGGGTGGTACACGAGGTAGCTCAGGCCGACGATGCGTGAGTTCGGGCGAGTGCCGTCGTAGAGCAGCTCCGACGGCGCCGACGGGTTGAACCCGACCGCGAGCCCGACGTTCGTGTAGTGCGCGCCGATGCACGGCACGTAGACGGTCGACTGGCGGTAGCCCGCGGCGACCGCTTGCGCGACGGTCCGGTACTTCGCGACGACGGCGCGCGCCTGGAGTTGCTGCGCGACGAGCTGCTGGCGCGTCGCCTCGTTCAGCACGACCTGTGCAGTCGGTCCGCGGTGGAAGTGACCGCTGCCGTCGAGGACCTGGCCTTCGGAGGCCGGCGGCCCGGCCTTCTCGCACGGCGTGTTGCCGGTGAGATCGCCGGCGCTGGTCACCGGGGTGGCCTTCGAGGTGGTCGGCGACGTCTTGGCACCGGTTGCCGCCGGCGTTGCCGACTTGGAGGAGCCACCGCACGCGCCGAGCGCGACGGTGAGCGCGGCCGCGGTCGCGACCGCGATGAGCTGATGGCGACGTGAGCCGGCGACCGGCGTTGAGAGCGCGGCCATGAGTGATCCCCCGATGCAGCCGGTATGTAAGCAGGACCATGCTAGGGCGATTGCCCCGTCACGGTGTCGGCGCCCCCGTTCGGGGGTCTATTCGGTGGTGACTTCCGATGCCGGGGCGAGGGGGGCGAGGGCCTCGCCGGCCCGCAGACCCGAGGCGTCGTACTCGAACCAGCGGCCGCCGAGGTTGGGGATGAGCTCGGTCACGGCGATGCCGCTGTGGATCGAGAGCAGCCGCACCACGCCGTGATGGGTCACCACCAGCACGGGCCCCGGAGGGTTGGTGGTGTGGATGCGCTCGAGCGCGGCATGGATCCGTTCGAGCACCACGGTGTCGGCCTCACCGCCGGGCGGCGCCGCCAGCTCACCCCGGCGCCAGGCATCGCGCACCCCGGGCCACTGCGCGTCGATCTCCTTGCCGGTCCGCCCCTGCCACTCGCCGCCGAACCGCTCTCGGAGGCCCGGGTCGGCGACCGCCGGTCCGGCGCCGAGGGAGTTCGCGAGCAGCGCCGCGGTACGGGCGGCGCGGCGGAGGTCGGACGAGTGGACCGCGGCGAACCGGTGGCCGGAGCCCGCGAGCTGGGCACCACGGGCTCGGGCCTGGGCCTCGCCGAGGGGGGTGAGGGCGATGTCCTCCCAACCCTGCCAGCGCCCGGCCCGGTTCCATTCCGACTCGCCGTGGCGGACGATCAGCATGCGGCGCACGCGGGGAAGTGAAGCAGATCGGATCGCCCGCCTGGGAACAGTGTTGACCGCTTGGTCTAGTTTTGTTGGCCGCACCCCTCGGGAGGAACCCCATGCAGAACGCCGTGATCGTCGATGCCGTCCGGACCCCGCTCGGCAAGCGCAACGGGAAGCTCAAGGATGTGCACCCCGTCGAGCTCGCAGCCCACACGCTGCGCGCACTCATCGAACGCAACGACGTCGACCCCGCCCTGATCGAGGACGTCATCATGGGGTGCGTCATGCAGGTCGGCGACCAGGCGGTCAACATCGGCCGCAACGCGGCGCTCTCGGCCGGCTTCCCCGAGACGGTGGTCGGAACCTCGATCGACCGGCAGTGCGGCTCGTCGCAGCAGGCCGCGCACTTCGCGGCGCAGGGCGTGATGGCCGGCGCGTACGACGTGGTCATCGCGGCGGGCGTCGAGAACATGTCGCGTGTGCCGATGGGGGCGTCGTTCCTCCCCGGCAGCATGCCCTTCGGCCCCGGCGTCATCGCCCGCTACCCGAACCTCGTTCCTCAGGGCATCTCGGCGGAGCTCATCTCCGAGCGGTGGGGCATCTCCCGCGAAGACAACGACGAGTTCTCCGTGCGCTCGCACCTGCGCGCCGCGCAGGCCACCGCCGAAGGTCGCTTCGACCGCGAGATCGTGCCGATCAACGTCACCACCGAAGAGGGCGACGAGCTGTTCTCGACCGACGAGGGCATCCGCGCCAACTCGTCGATGGAGACGCTCGCGAAGCTCAAGCCGGCCTTCAAGGAGGACGGCGTCGTCACCGCGGCGAACTCGTCGCAGATCACCGACGGTGCGGCCGCGATGCTCATCATGAGCGAAGAGAAGGCCTCGCAGCTCGGGCTCAAGCCGCGTGCGCGCTTCCACGCCTTCGCGCTCGCCGGCGTCGACCCGGTCACGATGCTCACCGGCCCGATCCCCTCGACCACGAAGGTGCTCGAGCGGGCGAAGATGACGATCGACGACATCGATCTCGTCGAGATCAACGAGGCGTTCGCTCCGGTCGTGCTCTCGTGGGCGAAGGAGCACCACCCCGACATGGACAGGGTCAACGTCAACGGCGGCGCGATCGCCATCGGCCACCCGCTCGGATGCTCGGGCGCGCGGCTCATGGCCACCCTGCTCTGCGAGCTCGAGCGCACCGGCAAGCGGTGGGGTCTGCAGACCATGTGCGAGGGTGGCGGCATGGCCAACGCCACCATCATCGAGCGGCTGTAGCCGCCATCGTCGGACGGCTGTCGGCACCGCGATCGGGCGCGGATCGCGCCCGGCCGTACACTCGAATCACTCATGCTCGGGCTCTGGACGATCGTTCGTTTCGTGGTGGCGCTCGGCGCCGCCGTCGTCCTCTATCTCATCGGCGCCGCGCTCGTGCGGAACTTCAGCTCGACGGAACCTCCCGACGACGAGCCCGACGTGACCACCCTCGAAGACGTCGACTACCGCTACCGCTGCATCGTGTGTGGGGCGCAGCTGGTGATGTACACGGCCCAGGGCGGCGAGGTGCCCGACGCGCCGCGGCACTGCCGTGAGCCGATGGTGCTCATGACCCCGATCGACGACGCCGGCACCACCTCGTCCTGACCCGACCCTCAGCGCCTCGGTTTGAGGCAGGCCGTTGCGGGGTACGTCGATCCCGTCGTGGCGATCACCCCGGGTGTCTTCTCAGCAGAGGCGCTCATCCGCGTCGGCCTCGAGCACACGGCCGTGGTGAGCGCGCTCTGCCGCGAGGTGGGATTGAGTCTCCTGGAGGCAGAGCTGGCGTGGGAGGCCGCCGCCGCGAACCGGCGCACGGTTCTGCCGATCCACGGAGAGTCCTTCCGCCGGCGAAGGCTGTAGTCGAACGCACTCTCCGGTTCGACTCGCGGGTTCGTCGATTCGCACGTCCCCGGCTGTCCACAGACTGTGGACAAGTCTGGGGACGAATGACATCCATGTAGCACACCGAGCGTTGCGTAGGGCTCCGGAGCGCGGTCAGAGGACGAAGCCGGCGGTGACGTTGATCGTCATCGCGAGGATCACGGCCCCGAAGAGATACGCGAGCAACGCGTGGCGCAGCGCGAGGCGGCGCATCGCGGCAGTCGTGAGGTCGGTGTCGGACACCTGGAAGGTCATGCCGATCGTGAAGGCGAGGTACGCGAAGTCGTGGTAGTCGGGGTCTTCCTCCGACGAGAAGTCGACGCCACCGACCGGCTCGCCGTAGTAGGTGTGCGCGTAGCGCAGGGTGAAGACGGTGTGCACGAGCGCCCACGACGAGATCACCGTGAGGATCGCGGCGGAGGTGAGCACCACCTTGGCGCCGTCGGAGGTGGTCGACGCCTTCGCGAGCGTGACGCCCACCCCGACGAGGCTGGCAACGCTCGCCCCGATCACCATGAGGTGCGTGAGGGTGCGGCTCGCGTCTTCGCTCGTGGCCACGGCCGCCGTCTCGAGCCCGCTGAGGCGATTCACGCGCCTCCACACCCGGCCGACGAACGCGGCGGCGCCGACGATCCAACCCGAGAGCACCGTCACCTGCCACGGCGCGAACGGAGCGGTCGCGGCCGCGACCACGAGCCCGAGCGCGCCCGACGTGAGGACCCGCGAGGCTTCGGTGGTTGTGAAGACGGGAGCAGGCCGGTCGCCCGACTCCGCGCTGCTCATCTCGTGTCCGCGAGCCCTCAGCGGTAGGTGGTCGCGAGGCCGAAGCCGCTCGTGATGAGCACGAGGCCGACGATGAGGTAGCGGTTCTCGGTGTCGCCGGGAAGCGCCTGGAGGTAGTTGGCGAGCACGACCACGAGGCCCGTGAGCATCAGCGTGCACAACGCCACCGGCACCCACAACGGGCTGGGCGGGGCCTTCTTCGGCGGGGGCGGCGTGTAGCGGGAGCGCTTGCTCTTCGAGACCGGCACGGCGCAGATGGTACTGCGCGGGCCGAATCCGGTGGTCGGTCCCTCCCGGTTCGCGCCTAACGTTCGGGGCGTGGGTCCCACCATCCTCGTCGTCGACAACTACGACTCGTTCGTCTACAACCTCGTGCAGTATCTCGGGGAGCTGGGCGCGACCCCGGTGGTGCATCGCCACGACGGGATCACGCTCGACGAGATGGTGGAGCTGCGCCCCGA
>JADGON010000163.1 GCA_017882945.1 Acidimicrobiia bacterium
CGTAGTGGACCCGGCCCGCGACGTGACGGACCTGCACGTCGCCCCGAGCACGCCACCGGTCGTACAGATCCAGCGCGGCATCGTTGAGCCGTGCCGAGCCCAGGCTCCCGCCGACGACGCCGAGCATGGGGCGCGCGAGATCCGGCGCGCGCACGAGCGCGGTCAGTGCGGCCCGCACCGGGTTCCCGACCACCTGCGCTCGGGGCAGCGCCGTGCCCGGGAACGAGACCGCGACGCGCGCGCCGATCCGGGCCGCGAGCTTGTTCGCCAGCCCAGGGACCGCGTTCTGCTCGTGGATCACCACCGGTATCCGGAGCAGGCGCGCCGCGAGGATGCCCGGCACCGACGCGTAGCCGCCGACCCCCACGACGACCCGGGGCCGGAGCCGCCGGACGATCTTCATCGCGCGCGCCATCGAGACCGTCATCGCCCCCACCATGCGCACGTTGTCCGCGAGGTGCGCGAACGTCACCCCGCGCTGGAACCCCCGGGCCGGGAGCAGGTCGATGTCGTAGCCCGCGTGCGGCACCGCCCGTGCCTCCAGCCCCCGCTTCGCACCGAGAAACCGGATGGACGTGCGGGCATGACCGCGGGCGACGAGCGCATCGGCCAGCGCGAGCGCCGGGTACACGTGACCGCCGGTTCCCCCGCCGGCCACGAGCGCGTACACCGGGGTTCGCTCCGGTTTCACCGCCCACCCTGGCGGGCGACGTTGCCCAGCAATCCCGCCGCGACCATCGTGAACAGCAGTGCGGTGCCGCCGAACGACACGAACGGCAGCGGGATCCCCGAGACCGGAAGCAGACCGACGACCGAGCCGATGTTGATGACGGCCTGCCCGACGATCCACGCGGTGATCCCACCCGCGAGCAACATCCCGAACCGGTCGGGCGCGCGGAGCGCGGTGCGGACGCCGAGGTACGCGAGCGCCGCGAAGAGCCCGACCACGAGCATGCACCCGAAGAGCCCGAGCTCCTCGCCGACGATCGCGAAGATGAAGTCGGTGTGCGCCGCGGGAAGGAACCGCCACTTGGCGCGGCTCGCGCCGAGCCCGACCCCGGTCCAGCCACCGCTGCCGAGCGCGATGAGCGACTGGGTGACCTGATACCCGGCGTTCGACTTGTCGTGCCACGGATCGAGGAACGTGAGCATGCGGGCCCGCCGCCACGGCACCATCAGCGCGAAGAGCGTCACGGCGGCGACCGCAGCCCCGCCGATTGCCGCGAGGTGCCGGGCGCGGATGCCCCCGACGATGAGCACCGCGCCGAGGATGACCGTGAGGACCATCGTCGACGCGAGGTCCGGCTCCTTCATGATCAGCGCCGCGAAGAGCAGGAACACCAACATCACCGGGCGCAGCGCCTTGCGCCAGTCCCCCACCTGCTGCTGGCGCCGGGTCAGGACGTCGGCGGCGTAGACGAGCAGCGCGAGCTTCGCGATCTCCGACGGCTGCACGCGCCAGGAACCGAAGCCGAGCCAGCGCCGCGAGCCGTCCACCCAGATCCCGATGCCCGGGACGAGCACCAGCACCAGCAGCACGGTCGCCACGCCGAGGAACGGCACCGTGTACTTCCGCCACGCGCGGTAGTCGATGCGTGACGCCACCGCGAAGCCCATGACACCGAGCCCCGACCAGAGCAGCTGGCGCTCGAAGAACCACCACGCCGTGCCCTTGCTATCGAGCGACTGGACCGACGATGCCGAGAGCACCATCACGACGCCGATGACGTTCAGCACCGCGACGACCATCAGCAGCAACAGGTAGGTCGAGGTGCGCTGGGTGCCGGACTTCGTCCAGACCCGGTGCAACCCCGCGAGGCGCTCGGCCGGCACCCGCATCCCGGGAAGCCGGCTCGCGGTCGTGCTCACGAGCGGGCTCCCTGCTCGCCGATGAGACGCAGTACCTCCTGCTGGAAGTCGTCACCCCGTTGCTCGTAGCTCTCGTACCAGTCGAACGACGCGCACGCGGGTGAGAGCAGCACGGTGTCGCCCGGGCGCGCGAGGCGGGCGGCCGCGTCGACCGCGGCGCGCATCGACTCCGCGCGGACCGTCGGAACGAGACCACCCAGCGCGCGCTCGACTTCGTCGGGGGTGTCCCCGATGGCCACGACCGCGGCGAGGCGATCCTTCGCCTGGGCGAGCACCCCGAGGTCGACGCCCTTGCTCTCGCCCCCCGCCACGAGCACCACCCGCTCGAATCCATCGAGCGCGCTCAGGGTGGCGTGAGGGTTCGTCGCCTTCGAGTCGTCGAAGTACTCCACCCCGGAAGCCTTACCGACCGGCTGCACTCGGTGGTGGAGCCTCCGGAAATTCACCAGCCCGTCGCGCACTGCGGCGACGGTGCCACCCACCGCGGTGGCCGCCGCGACGGCCGCGAGCGCGTTCGTGAGGTCGTGCGGCAGCTGCGACGGAAGGGTCGAGCTCGCGACGATCGGCAGGCCGGAGGGCATCACCAGGAATCCACCCGAGATGGTGTACGCGCCCCGCACCTCGTCGAGGGCGACGGCGGCCGTGCGCGCCGGAGCGGATTCCGCCAGGTGCGCCACAATCGGGTCGTCGAGGTTCACCACGAGCAGATCGTCGCCCCGCTGGTGCGCGAAGACCTTGGCTTTGACCGCCGTGTACTCCTCGAACGATCCGTGCCAGTCGATGTGATCTTCGGCCACGTTCAGCAGGACCGCCACCTGGGGGCGGAACGCTTGCGTCGTCGTGTGCAGCTGGAACGACGACACCTCGACCACGATGACGTCGACGGCTTCCTCCGCGACGTCGAGCAGCGGCCGGCCGATGTTCCCCGCCGCCACCGCTCGCATGCCGGCCGCGTTGAGGATCGCGGTGATCATGGTGGTGACGGTGCTCTTGCCGTTCGTGCCGGTGACTGCGATGACCGGCACCCGCGCGGCTTCCATCCCCAGGTCGATGTCGCCGCGCACCGGGACGCCCGCGGCGAGCGCGGCGACGAAGGCCGGGTGTGCCGGCCGCACGCCCGGGCTCGGCACCATCAGCTCGGCGCCCTCGAGCAGGCCCGGCCATGCGTCGGGCGCCGGCCGCTCCACGATCGTTGCGCCGAGCCCGCGCGCCTCGGCCACCCGCGACGCGTATCCCGCGTGCCCCGGATCGTCCTCGACCACCGTGATGGAGACACCCCGGCGCGCGGCGGCCCGGACCACGGCGGCGCCCGTCGCCCGCAACCCGACGACGACGATGTGCCCGCTCCCACCTTCGCTCACCGGTCTGGGTCGCTCCGGTGTCCGCACTTCGTGCCCGCTCCCACCTTCGCTCACCGGTCTGGGTCGCTCCGGTGTCCGCACTTCGTGCCCGCTCCCACCTTCGCTCACTCGATCACGCCCGGGATCCGGATGAAGTCCGCGTAGAAGAAGCCCAGACCGAGCGCCATCGCGAGCCCGGCGAGGATCCAGAAGCGCACGATGATCGTGGACTCGGGCCATCCGAGGATCTCGAAATGGTGATGGATCGGTGACATTCGCAGGATGCGGCGGCCGAAGCCCCGGAACGAGATCACCTGGGCGATGACGCTCGCGGTTTCGAGCACGTAGAGCCCACCGATGATCGGCAGCAGGAGATCCGTCTTGGTCAGCAACCCCATCCCGGCCATCGCGCCTCCGAGCGCGAGCGCGCCGGTATCACCCATGAACACTTTCGCTGGTGGCGCGTTCCACCACAGGAACCCGACGCAGGCACCCATGAGCGCGGCGGCGACGACCGCGACGTCGATCGAGCTGGCGGCCACCACGCCGTACGCGTGCGGGTGCCGGAACTGGGTGAAGGCGATCACGATGAAGGCGGCGAACACCAGCGCGGCCGAACCCGCGACGAGCCCGTCGAGGCCGTCGGTGATGTTGACCGCGTTGGCGGTCGCGTAGACCACCGCGATCGCCCACATGAACCAGCCGATCGTCCCGAGATCGAGATCGAGCGGCCGGGTGAACGAAAGGTGGGTCGAGACCCTCACGAACTCGAGCCCGAGCATCGCGAAGCCGACGGTGACGATGAGGATGCCGCCGGTCTTGCCGCGCTTGCGCAGCCCCAGGTTCCGCGCGCGGCGGACGCCGAGGTAGTCGTCGAGCCACCCCACGAACGCGAGACCAAGGATGAGAAACCAGAGCGCGATGGCGGTGTCGGCGAACTTGATCGCCTCGGTGCGGATGTGCGAGGCGAGGTAGCCGAGGAACGCCGCGATGATGATCGCGATGCCGCCCATCGTCGGGGTTCCTGCCTTGCGCTCGTGCGGGTGGGCGATCGGACCGTCGTCCCGGATCTGTTGGCCGATGTTGCGCGCGCGCAGGATGCGGATCAGGAACGGGGTGCCGAAGACGCTCACGAAGAACGCAACCGAGACGGCGATGAGGACCGCGATCATGGGGCATCCTCAGTGCTCTCGAGCAGCGCCGCCGCGACCCGTTCGAGGCCGACCAGACGGCTGGCCTTCACGAGGACCGCATCACCGGGCCCGACCATCCCGCGCAGTGCCGTCACCGCCGCGTCCGCATCCGGCACACC
>JADGON010000164.1 GCA_017882945.1 Acidimicrobiia bacterium
AAGCCGCCGAGGCGGCCGCGCAGCTCGTCGCCGGATCGAACGTCACGACGATCCCGGTCACGGGGGAGTACGAGATCGTGGTGAACGCCACGCCGCTCGGGATGGCCGGCGAATCGGTCCCGATCACCGCTCCGGGCGCCGGCCAGTGGGCCGTGGACCTGATCTACCACCCCGTCGAGACCCCCTTCCTCGCCGCCTCCAGGGCCAACGGGGCCCGGACGGTCGGTGGGCTCGGGATGCTCGTCCACCAGGCGGCCCTCGGTTTCGAGGCCATGACCGGCCGGCCTGCGCCGCTCGAGGCGATGCGAGCCGCGGCGGGGAGTCCACGCACCGCTCAATGATGGTGGTCCGACTGCCGACAACTTGAGGGCAGGCACACCGGACCAGGAGCGCAGTGGGTCTCCAAGGCACGCTCGACACGTTCTCGCTCGCCGAGATCCTCGGCCTCATCGAACGGGCCCGTCACACGGGCGCGCTCTCGGTGCAGAGCCCGGAGGGCCACGGCACGCTCTACGTCACGGCCGGACGCTTCAGCGCGGGGGAGGCGGCCGACTACTCGGGCCCGGTCGAGGACCGGCACGCGCTCGACGTCCGCCTCATCGACGTCTGCTTCCACCTGATGCGCTTCGAGGGGGGCTCGTTCGAGTTCACCCGCGACGTCGAGCCGCCGTGGACGGCCGAGCGGGCGACCGACATCGGCCCGATCGTCGAGACCGTGGAGCACATCGTCCGCGCCTGGCCCGCGGTCGAGGCGGTCCTCCCGAGCTTCGACGTGCGCCCGCAGCTCGCCGAGGAGCTCCCCGAGGACTCGCTCACCCTGAGCCGCTCGGCATTCAGGATCTTCACGATGATCGACGGCGAGCGCACGGTGCGCCAGATCGCGCGGGAAGCCGGGAACAGCGTGGTGGAGGTGGGTCCGGTGTTGAAGGATCTCATCGACCACGGCGCCGTCCGCATCGGGTCGGCCGAGCGCGCGCCGGCCAATCCGGTCTCCGAGCTGATCCTCCCGCCCGGTGCCGTTCACGTCTCCCGCGAGGAGGCACCGCCGGGGGAGCCCGGTGGGACGCCGATCGAGATGGTCACGAGCGTCCCTGACCCCTCGGCCCACCTCGAGGGCGAGGACCTGGAGCGGGAGCGGGCGGTGCTCGCACACCGCGCCGGCCTGGACGACGCGGGTCCGTCCCCGTCCCCGTCGTCCCCGGAGGGCGAGGGGTCCTCGGAGGGCCCGGACGAGCCGGAAATGACCGGTTCCGAGATCACCAGCGACCGCGGCGCGCTCCTCCGGCTCTTCTCGGGCCTGCGCGACCAGGGTTGAGGCGCGAACCGACTCGTTCTACAGACACCACGCAAACCCGCCGATAGCCACCGGCGAGGGTGAGTGCCGGCTCGCCCGCGGAGGACCTGGTGTCGGACGGCGCACAACTCGGTACGTTGCTGCAGGCGCAGCGCCTGATCACGCAGGCGCAGCTCGACGCGGCCCTGGCCGAGCAGGCCAGCAGTGGCAAGCCGCTGGGCCGCGTGTTGATCGAGCGCGGCAACATCTCGGAGACCGACCTGGTCCGCACCCTCGCCGAGCAGGTCGGGCTCGAGTTCGTCGACCTCTCCGAGCGCGCGATCGACGCGTCGGTCGCGGGTCTCATCCCGGAGCACCTGGCCCGGAAGTACCAGGCGCTCCCCGTCGGCTGGGACGAAACCGGGCGGCTCGTCGTCGCGATGGGCGACCCGTCCAACGTGTTCGCCGTCGACGACATCCGGGCCCTGACCGGTGCCGACATCTACACGGTCGTCGCGACTGCCGGTCAGCTCCAGGACGCGATCGACCGCTTCCATCGCCTCGACGGCGAAGTCGACACGATGGCCCAGGAGGCGGCCGACGAGCTCGGTGACGGCGACGACCTCTCGAACGTCAGCGAGGTCATCGAGGACGCGCCGATCGTCAAGTTCGTGAACCTGCTCATCACGCAGGCCGTCAGCGACCGCGCGTCGGACATCCATGTCGAGCCGGCGGAGAAGGACATGCGCATCCGGTTCCGGATCGATGGCGTGCTGCACGAGGTGATGCACTCGCCGAAGTCGATCCAGGCCGGGGTGATCAGCCGGCTCAAGGTGATGTCCGATATCAACATCGCCGAGCGGCGCATCCCCCAGGACGGCCGCATGTCCCTGACCGTGGGGGGCAAGCCGGTGGACCTGCGCGTCGCGACCCTGCCGACCGTGTTCGGCGAGAAGGTCGTGATGCGGATCCTGGACAAGGGCCAGGCGTTGTTGAGCATGGACGACCAGGGCTTCCTCCCGGACGTGCTCGAGCGGTACGCGAGCTCGTACCGCAAGCCGTACGGAACGATTCTGGTCACCGGACCGACCGGCTCCGGGAAGTCGACGACGCTCTACGCGACCCTCAACATCCTCAACGAGGTCTCGCGCAACATCATCACGATCGAGGACCCGGTGGAGTACCGGCTCGCGGGCATCAACCAGATGCAGATCAACTCTCGCGCCGGCCTCTCGTTCGCGGCGGCGCTGCGGTCGATCTTGCGCGCGGACCCGGATGTTCTGCTCGTCGGTGAGATCCGCGACCGCGACACCGCGACGATCGCGGTCGAGGCGTCGCTCACCGGTCACTTGGTCCTCACCACGCTGCACACCAACGACGCCGCGTCTACTCCGCTCCGGCTCGTGGAGATGGGCGTCGAGCCCTTCCTGGTGACGAGCGCGCTCGACTGCGTGCTGGCCCAGCGGCTCGCCCGGAAGCTGTGCGACCGGTGCAAGGAGCAGTACCAGCCGTCCGAAGCGGAGCTGATCGAGGCCGGCTGGCCGATGGAGGACGTCAACGGGACCGACTGGCCCGTGCTCTATCGCCACGTGGGCTGCGGAACGTGCGGCAAGACCGGCTACCGGGGCCGGTTCGCCCTCCACGAGGTCATGCTCGTCACGGAGGAGATCGAGAAGCTCATCATCGAGCGCCGCTCCACCGACGACATCAAGAAGGTCGCGGTCATGGAGGGGATGATCCCGCTGCGCGCCGACGGGCTCCGCAAGGTCGGGGCCGGCCTCACCGGCCTCGAAGAGGTCTTCCGGGTCGTCAGCTGACCCGGCTTCAGTGCAGTCCTGCTTGCGCCGATAAGGGCAAAAGGAGGCAAAGAGATGCTCTCGAGCCAAGCACGAGTCCTGGGCGAGTTCTTGATCGATCGCCACGTGCTGTCCCGTGACGACCTGGCCATCGCCACCGCCGAGTCCCGCCGCACCGGTGACCCGTTGCCGATGGTGCTGCAGCGCAACGGGCTGGTCGGCGAGAAGGACCTGAGCGCCGCCATCGCGGAGACCGTCGGCCTGCGCTTCGTCGACTTCACCGAGTACCCGCTGCACCCCGATGCCGCGACCACGATCCCGGAGGGCGAGTCCCGAGCTCGGGTCGCGATCGGCGTGGGCTTCGAGGACGCCAAGCTCGTCGTCGCGTTCGCCGACCCGGGCGACGACGCCGCGGTGCAGGCGATCGGCACGGCGACCGGGTACGAGATCATCCCGGCGGCGGCGGGGCGCTACGAGATCCTGAACGCGATCGACTCGGTGTACGGACCGGATCGCACCGGTGCCCCGAGCCTCCACGACCCCGAGCCGGGGCTGGGCGAGGAGCCCGAAGGCCTCCACGTGAACGAGCTGTTGACGATGCTGCTCGACCAGAAGGGCTCGGACCTCCACCTCACCGCGGGGAGTCCGCCGGTGATCCGCGTCCACGGTGAGCTGCGGCCCGTGCCCGGCGTCGACCCGATCAACGGCTCGGATATCAGAGAGATGATCTACGCGATCCTCACGCAGAAGCAGCGCGAGCGGTTCGAGAACGATCTCGAGCTCGACTGCTCGTACACCCTGCCGGGCAAGAGCCGGTTCCGGATGAACGTGTTCCTCCAGCGCGACTCCGTCGGCGCGGTGCTGCGCGCGATCCCCTACGAGATCGTGGACTTCGACCAGCTCGGCCTGCCCGAATCGGTGAAGCAGTTCGCGGAGCTCCCGCGCGGACTCGTGCTCGTCACCGGCCCCACCGGTTCGGGGAAGAGCACGACCCTCGCCTCGCTGGTGGACATCGTGAACCGGACCAAGGCACTGCACATCATGACGGTCGAGGATCCGATCGAGTTCCTGCACAACCACAAGCGCGCGGTCGTGAACCAGCGCGAGGTCGGCGAGGACACGCACTCGTTCGCCGAAGCGTTGCGCCACGTCCTGCGCCAGGACCCCGATGTGATCCTCGTGGGTGAGATGCGTGACCTGGAGACAATCTCGACCGCGCTCACCGCGGCGGAGACCGGCCACCTCGTCTTCGCGACCCTGCACACCCAGGACGCGCCGCAATCGATCGACCGCATCATCGACGTGTTCCCGTCGCACCAGCAGCAGCAGATCCGGGTGCAGCTCGCGTCGTCGCTGCAGGGCATCTGCACCCAACAGCTGCTCCGCACCGCGGACGGCACCGGCCGGGTCGTCGCATCCGAGGTGCTCGTCGCCACGCCGGCGGTGCGGAACCTCATCCGTGAGGGGAAGATCTACCAGATCTACTCGCTGATGCAGGCGGGCGGGAAGTTCGGCATGGTCACGATGGA
>JADGON010000165.1 GCA_017882945.1 Acidimicrobiia bacterium
AACGTCGACAGTTCGACGTCCCCATCGGCTCGTTCCAGGCCGTGCAGCACCTCTGCGCGGACATGTTGCGCGCGGTCGAGCTGGCGCGAGCTTCCGCGTACTACGCGTGCTGGGCGTGCGATTCCGCCGACGCCACGGAGCGCCACCGCGCCGCGACCATGGCCCAGGCGTTCGCAGCGGACGCGCTCTACGACGTCGGCGCGAACGCGATCCAGGTGTTCGGCGGGGTCGGCTTCACCTGGGAGCACGACATCCACTTGTTCTACAAGCGCCTCCTCACCCTCCAGGAGTACGCCGGCGGTGCGATCGATCAGCTCGAAGAGCTTGCGACGATCGTGCTCGACTCCGCCTGATCGGGCACCGGCTCCGGCTGACTCGCCTCCGGCCACCATCGGGTCGACAGCGCGGCGAGTGCCACCGCGGCGAGCACCACGAGGCTCGGCTCCGCGGGTACGCGGAAGCGGGTCTGGCCGTAGGCCAGCACGGTGCCGAGGGTGATGATCAGTGGTGGCATCAGGAGCGGCCATTGACGCGTGCGCCGGCGCCGCAGCACGACGACCCCGCCGATCGCGAGCAACAGCACGGGGTAGTAGAAGACCATGCCGAGCCCGGTGACCCATCGGGGCCGACCCTCGTTCAGGTTCCAGTCGAGCATGTCCCCCGGCCGGTACAGCCCCCAGTCGCGGCCGATGCGCGCCAGCACGACGATCGCGGTGCGCTTCTTGTGCGCGCTCATGTAGTCCAGCGCACGGTTTCGATAGATGCGGGAGACGACCGACTGGTCGCCGGGCGGCGCATGCTTCGGGATGCAACGGGCCAGGTCGGTGAGGCCGGTCGACGGGCCGAAGAACACCGAGTCGCAGTTCGACGCGAGCGTGGCGGTCCCGTCGTTCGTCGAGAGGAACGTCGCGTCGTCGAACCGGCTGAAGTTGTACGCGACCCACGGCCCGATGAGGACCACGGCACCGAGCGCGATCGAACCGACGATCGCGAATCGCCGTGACCACGGCAGCTTCCGGAAGCTCATGAGCAAGGGGAGCCCGAGGAGCGGCGCCAGCAACACGAGCTCGGCCCTCGCGAGCGCGGCGAGGCCGCAGACCAGCCCGAGGCCGATGGCGATCCCCGGTGATGGGCGCCGGAGGAGCTTCAGGACCAGCAGCAGTGCCGCCGCAACGGCGGCTGCCGCGAACGCCTCCGACATGATGAGTCCGTCGTTCACCCAGAGGTACGGGTAGACCGCCGCGATTCCGGCGGCGATGAGCCCGGTGCGGTCACCCGCGAGCTCGCGGCCGAGCAACCCGATCAGGAAGACCGCGCCGAGCCCCACGAGCGCGACCTCGAAGCGCATCATGAGCTGCGAGTCCTCGTCGGCAAGCCCGAGCGCGTCGCCGATCTTCGCGACGGGGACGAGCGCGAGCACCGTCAGCGGCGGGTGATCGGCCGCCGGCGTGCTGCGGTGCGGATGGCCGGGGAGGAACTGGAACGGGTCCACGTAGCCCCGGCCGTTGGCGATCGCGCGGGCCTGGAGCTCGTAGTAGGCCGCGTCGTAGAACCGCTCGTCGTTCTGCGCTTCGCCGAGCACGTACGCGATCCGCACGCCGAGCGCGACGAGCATGATGATGCCGAGCACAGCAAGGAATCGGCGGGACCCGCGGGCGTGCACCGCGCGGAGGCTACCGGCGGCGGGTCAGCAACAGCGCGCCGGCGAGCGGGCCCCCACCGGCGGCGGCCACACCGACCTCCGGGTCGCCGGGGACCTGGCGCTCCCCCGCCTCGCCCCAAAGCTGCACGCAAGCTTCGTGGAGGAACCCGTAGCCGTGAAGTCGGCCGGCCGAGAGCTGCCCACCGTGCGTGTTGAGCGGGAGCACGCCATCACGCGCGATGCGCTCCCCGCCCTCGATGAACGGCCCGGACTCGCCCTTGCCGCAGAAGCCCATCGCTTCGAGCCACGTCATGGTGATGAACGAGAACCCGTCGTACATCTCGGCGAGCTGCACGTCGGACGGCTTCAGGTCGGTCCGGGTCCAGAGCTGCGCGCCGGCGTCCCGGTTCGCCATCGTCGTGAGGTCGTCGAACTGGTCCCACGACGGCCGTCCCCGCAGCGCGGTCCCCACCGCCTCGACCTGGATGCCCGGCTTGCGCAGGTCAGCCACGGTGTCCGCATGCGAGACGATCACTGCGGTCGCGCCGTCGCACGGAACGTCGCAGTCGTAGAGGCAGAGCGGGCTCGAGATCATGCGGACGTTGAGGTAGTCCTCCATGGTCATCGGGTCGCGGTAGATCGCGTTCGGGTTCACGCCCGCGTTCTTGCGGGCGTTGAGCGCGATCTGGGCCATCTGCTCGCGCGTCGTCCCGTATTCGTGGAAGTGACGCTCCGCCATCATCGCGATCCAGATCGCCGCCGACGGAGCCGCGAACGGCATCGTCCACTCCATGAAGCCGCTCGCCCGGTAGCCCCCGCCACCTCCGCCCATGACCCCGGCCCGGCCCTTGTCGCCCTGCGCGCTGCCTTCCCACACGCTGCGGAAGCACAGGACATGGGTCGCAAGCCCGGCCGCCACGGCGAGACACGCGTTGATCACGGAGCCGAGCTGGCCGGGCGACTCGATCCCGCCCGACCACCAGCCGAGCTCGAGCCGCAGCGCGTCCTGCACGTCGACGACGCCCGCGCCCGAGAACCCCGGGGGCACGTCCATGGGGCCGGGATACGTCGCGACGCCGTCGATGTCGGCGGTGGTGAGGCCCGCGTCGGCGATCGCCACGAGGCACGCGTCGAGGGTGAGCTCGAGGGGGTCCCGGTAGAGCCGCCGGCCGATGTCGGACTGTCCCGCGCCCGAGATCACCGCGCGGCGCTCGATGACGAGGCTGTCGTCGACTCTCACTGGGCCGGCCGGAACAAGGGGATCCAGACGTCTTCGTGGTGCTCGAACGTCACCTCGAGCGGCATCCCGATCACGCACTCCTCCGGTGACATCTCGACGAGGTTCGTCGTCAGGCGCAGATCGTCCTGCTCGGGGATCGCCACGATGGCGACGATGTACGGCAGCTCCGGTCCCGGCATCCAGTTCTGGTGGTTCACGGTGTACGTGAAGAGGGTCGCCCGGCCCGACACGGCCTCGGGCGCGAGCTCCTTGGAGTGACACCGCGGGCACACCGGCGTGGGCGGATGGATGTAGTAGCCGCACGACTGGCAGCGTAGGAAGCGCAGCTCGCCGGCTTCGCCGCCGGTCCAGAAGTGCCGGTTCCGGTCGGTCAGCCGGGGCAGGATCCGGAACGGAAGCCCCGGCTCGGTTGCTGCTTCGGGCATCTTCAGTCCGCCTCGGGCGGCCGGGCCGCGTCGAAGCCCTCGCGTGCGTGGGGCATCGCCTCGACTGCCGCGAGCATCCCGAACGCGGGAACCGTCAACATGATCGAGCCCAAGACCTCTTCCCACTCCGCTCCCACTTCACGCGCGAGCTGGGCGTGACGGCGGATGCCCGGCGGGTTGCGCAGGATCACCGTGCAGACGAGCCGGATCAGCTCATGGGTCTTGCGGTCCGGAGCCTGGAGCGAGTCGATCTGGCTCAGCCACGAGCTCTGCGCATCGTGGAGCGCAGGGAACGCGTCGTGCAGGGGCTCCTCGAACGGGAAGCTCCACGCGTTGCTGGGGCTCACGAGCTTGCCGGCCGCGGCCGGAACTGGACGATGGTGACGTCTTCGCTCGTGGGGTAGTACACCGCCTCGAGCGCCATGCCGATCTCGAGCTGGTCGAACTCGCACTGGACGACGTTCGTCATCATCCGCGGCCCTTCTTCGAGCTCGGCGATCGCGGCGACGTACGGGAGCCACTCGGGGAACGGCGGCAGGTCGTTGCGATGCACGACCGACCACGTGTAGAGCGTGGCCCGGCCGCTCGCCTCGAACCACTCGACGTCGTCGCTCCAGCAGTACGGGCAGAACGGTCGCGGGTAGAAGTGATACTTCCCACACGCGTTGCAGTGCTTGATCAGCAGCCGCTCTTCTTTCGCGGCGTCCCAGAACGGCTCGGTCTCGAGGTCCGGCGTGGGCAGGTCGAACCGCATTGCGGTCATCGTCGGTCGCGGCTCAGCCGCGGCGAGGGAGCGCAGCGACGGCAACTCCCGTGAGCTTCGGCTCACCGGATTCGTTCGTGACCGAGCATTCGAGATCCACCCGGTCCTCCTGGCCCTCGGAGTACTTCTTCTCGACCTTCACGTGCGTGGTGAGCACCTCACCCGGCCAGGTCTGCTTCGTGAAGCGGATCTTGTAGAGCCGGAGGTTGCCGACGCCGACGTAGTCGGTGAGCGCCTTGGCGAGGATCCCGGCGGTGAACATGCCGTGACCGAACACGCTGGGCAGTCCGGACTCCTGCGCCTTCACCTCGTCGTGGTGCATCGGGTTGAAGTCACCCGATGCACCCGCGTACTGCACGAGATCGGTGCGGGTCAGCGTGTGCGAGAACGCCGGAGCTTCGTCGCCCTCGGACACGTCCTCGAAGAACACCTTCTGCTCGGCCATCGACCATCTTTGCTATCCGTTGCCTGACACGACTGTCAACTTCGCGACCGGTGTTCGACGCTCCATCGTGACCGGCGCTACCGTCCGGGCGTGCCCGACGCGGCAGAACCGGGCGGCGCGCCCGAAGGACACGT
>JADGON010000166.1 GCA_017882945.1 Acidimicrobiia bacterium
AGGGTCGGGATCTGGCCCGTCACCTTCGCGACGTGCTCGCCGAGGACGCCGTGGAAGAGGAGGATCTCGGTGTCGGAGTTCGTGAGGAGGTAGGCGAGCTCCTCTTCCAGGTACCGGTAGTTGACGTTGACCGGCCCTGCACCGCACTTCCAGGTCGCGAAGACCCCCTCCATGTACTCGATGGAGTTGTAGAGGTAGCTGGCGACCTTGCCGTCGTCGCCGAGGCCGAGGTCCCGGAAGGCCGCGGCGAGGCGGGCCGAGCGGTCGTCCCACTCGCTCCAGCTCCGCATCCGCTTGCCCTGGACGAGCGCGAGCCGCTGGGGCTGGGTGTCGGCGATCGCCTCCCAGGCTCTCGCGAAGCTCCATTCGACGGTCATCGTCCCCCCGGTTCTCGTGACGTCGTCGGTAGTCTGCCCCCGATGGCCGACGGAGGAGAGGTCGAGCCCCCGCGCGGTGGCCGGCAGCTGATCCCTCGGCCGCCCGGTGTGCGCCCGGGTGGACCGCCCGAGTGGGCCGCGCTGGCCGCGACCGACCGACGCTTCACGCTGGCCGACGTGCGGGAGCGACTCGCGGTGCTCCCGCCGCCGCGGGCCTCGGACCTCCACACGCCCGAGAGCCGCGCGGCCGCGGTCCTGGTGCCGATCTTCGAGGCGGACGGTGAAGCGCGCATCGTCCTCACGAAGCGTCCCGACACGATGCGCTGGCATCGGGGAGAGATCGTGTTCCCCGGCGGCAAGCACGATCCCGGTGACGCGTCGCTGCTCGCGGCGGCGCTGCGGGAGGCGCACGAGGAGATCGGGCTGCCGCCCGAGTCCGTCGAGGTCGCCGGCGAGCTCGACAGCCTGAGCACCGTGGCGTCGCAGTTCACGATCACGCCGTTCGTCGGCCTGCTGGCCGCCCCGCCGGTGCTGCGCCCGGATCCCTTGGAGGTGGTGGACGCCTTCGCGGTCCCGATCTCCGAGCTCCTGGACCCGGCCGCCTACCGGGAGGAGAGCTGGGAGCTCTGGGGCGCCTGGCGCCCGATGGCGTTCTACGAGCTGCCGGGCGAGACGGTCTGGGGGGCCACCGCCCGCATCCTCACCGGGTTCCTGCGCTTCCTCGCGGTGGAGCGCACGCACCCGCCCGGCCGGTAGGCTGATTCTGTCCGATTCGTCGGGTTAGGGAGGGTTCGTGCGCCTGTTGAGCGTGCTGCTCGGCGTCGGCCTGATGCTGGGGTTGAGCGTCTACGTGATGGACCGGGTCAACCAGCAGGAGAAGGCGACCGCGAAGCAGGTCGGGGTCAGCGTGCTCCCCGGCGGCATCGTGGTGCCGCCGAACGATCCCCCGGCGGTGGCGCCGACCGGTGCGATCGACGCTGCGCACACGGTGGCCTGCGCGACCGCGTCGGAGTCGCTGCGCACCGCGGAGGACGGCTACAAGATCCTCAACGGCAAGTACGCGGACCTCCCGACCCTGGTGTCGTCGGGGACGCTCCGCCAGCCCTCGGTTCCGCTCTACCGGATCGAGTCCTCGGACGGCTACCAGACGTTCAAGCTCGTCGGCCAGCAGGGGTGCCCGTAGCGCGACGTTGCCCGCGACGCGGGCCCCGCCGAGCAGGGGGCCGGGACAGCGAGCCCTGTAGGCTGGGTGATTCCGAGCGGGCGCGACGAGGGGAGTCACCCAGGGTGGAAGTCGAGATCGGCATCGGGAAGTCCGGGCGGCAGGCCTACGGCTTCGACGACATCGCGATCGTGCCGAGCCGGCGCACGCGAGATCCCGAGGACATCGACATCTCCTGGGACATCGACGCGTTCCACTTCGACCTCCCGTTGATCGGCGCGGCGATGGATGGTGTCGTCTCCCCGAAGATCGCCATCGAGATCGGTCAGCTCGGCGGCCTCGCGTGCCTGAACCTCGAGGGCCTCTGGACCCGCTACGAAGACACCGACTCCGTGTTCGACGAGATCGCGTCGCTCGATCCCGAGAAGGCCACGCGCCGGATGCAGGAGCTCTACAACGAGCCGATCAAAGAAGAGCTGATCGGCGCGCGCATCCGCGAGATCAAGGACGCGGGCGTGCAGGCGTGCGCGTCGCTCACACCGCAGCGCGTCGAGCAGTACGCGAAGCACATCCTCGAAGCCGAGCTCGACATCCTCGTCGTGCAGGGCACGGTCGTGTCGGCCGAGCACGTCTCGAAGGACCCGTCGCGCCAGCCGCTCAACCTCAAGAAGTTCATCCGTGAGTTCGAGGTGCCCGTGATCGTCGGCGGCTGCGCGTCGTACTCCACGGCGCTGCACCTCATGCGCACGGGAGCGGTCGGCGTGCTCGTCGGCGTCGGTCCCGGCCACGCCTGCACGAGCCGCGGCGTGCTCGGCATCGGGGTCCCGCAGGCCACGGCCATCGCGGATGCGGCCGGGGCCCGGATCCGTCACCTCGACGAGACCGGCGTCTACGTGCACGTGATCGCCGACGGCGGCATGCGCACCGGTGGCGACGTCGCGAAGGCGATCGCCTGTGGTGCCGACGCCGTGATGATCGGCTCACCGCTCGCCGGCGCGTACGAAGCACCGGGCCGCGGCTACCACTGGGGCATGGCGACCTTCCACCCGACGCTCCCTCGTGGCGCGCGGGTGTACGCGGGCCAGAAGGGCACGCTCGCCGAGATCCTCGTCGGTCCCGCGCACGAGAACGACGGCACGCTCAACCTCTTCGGTGCGCTCCGCACGTCGATGGCCACCACCGGCTACGAGACGGTCAAGGAGTTCCAGAAGGCCGAAGTGATGATCGCGCCGTCGCTCCAGACCGAGGGCAAGTCGCTCCAGCGCGCGCAGCACATCGGCATGGGCCGCTAGCTCTTGTCTGAGCCCGAACACCATGACCTGGTGCTCGTTGTCGACCTCGGGGCGCAGTACGCACAGCTGATCGCGCGCCGGGTGCGCGAGGCGCACGTCTACTCGGAGATCGTGCCGCGCTCGATGCCGGTCGCGGAGATGCTCGAGCGGCAGCCGAAGGCGATCATCCTCTCGGGTGGCCCCGCGTCGGTGCACGTGGACGGCGCGCCGTCGATCGACGCGGCGATCTACGAGTCGGGCGTCCCGGTCTTCGGTCTCTGCTACGGCGCGCAGCTCGTCGCGCGCGATCTCGGCGGCGAGGTCGCGAAGACCGGGCGCGGTGAGTACGGCCGCACGACCCTGACCGTCCGAGAGCCCGGCGTGCTCTTCCGGGAGCAGCCCGAGGACCAGGTCGTGTGGATGAGCCACTTCGACACGATCACCCAGGCGCCGCCCGGCTTCCGCGTGCTCGCGGCCACGGGCGACACGCCGGCCGCCGCGTTCGGCGACCCCGATCGCGCGATCTACGGCGTGCAGTTCCACCCCGAGGTCGCCCACACCGAGCGGGGCCAGGAGATCCTCAAGGCGTTCCTGTTCGACGTCGCCGGCTGCCGGCCCACGTGGACGAACGTCTCGATCATCGAGCAGGCCGTCGACGAGATCCAGGCCCAGGTCGGGGACGCGCGGGTGATCTGCGGGTTGTCGGGTGGCGTGGACTCCGCGGTCGCGGCCGCGATCGTGCACAAGGCGATCGGTGACCAGCTCACGTGCGTGTTCGTGGACACCGGGTTGCTGCGCCTGAACGAGGCCGAGCAGGTGGAGGACACGTTCCGGCGCCAGTTCAACGTGGACCTCGTGCACGTGAAGGCGGGGGACCGGTTCCTCGGTGCGCTGAACGACGTCGTCGAGCCGGAGCGCAAGCGCAAGATCATCGGCGAGACCTTCATCCGGGTCTTCGAGGAGGTGGCGCGCGACTACGACGACGCCGCGTACCTCGTCCAGGGCACGCTCTATCCCGACATCGTGGAGTCGGGCGGCGGCGACAACGCGGTCATCAAGAGCCATCACAACGTCGGCGGCCTGCCCGAGGACATGGACTTCGAGCTCGTCGAGCCGCTGCGCCACCTGTTCAAGGACGAGGTGCGCGCGGTCGGCGAGGAGCTCGGGCTGCCCGAAGAGATCGTGTGGCGCCAGCCGTTCCCCGGCCCCGGTCTCGGTGTGCGGATCATCGGCACGATCACGCCGGAGCGCGTCGAGATCCTCCAGCGCGCGGACGCGATCGTGGTCGAGGAGATCCGGCGCGCGGGCCTGTACCGCGAGATCTGGCAGAGCTTCGCGGTGCTGCCCGCGGTGCGCACCGTCGGTGTGATGGGCGACGACCGGACGTACGCGTACCCGATCATCATCCGCGCGGTCACGAGCGACGACGCGATGACCGCCGACTGGGCCCGCCTGCCCTACGAGGTCCTCGAGCGCATCTCGTCGCGCGTCATCAACGAGGTTCCGGGCGTCAACCGCGTCGCCTACGACGTGACCAGCAAGCCCCCCGGCACCATCGAGTGGGAATAGCCCGTCAGCGTTCCGGTCCTTCGGGGGTCGGGTCAGCGGGTGCGCCGGCTGCGGGGGCCGGGGCAGGGGGAGGCGGGTTCGTCGGGACCCGGGCGGCGGTCGGGGACGCGGTCGAAGCGGTAGATGAGCATGGTGTCGCCGACGACATCGACCGGGCAGTACGCGCGCAGCCAGGACAACGTGTTCACGTCGACGCCCGCGGTGAGATCCGATGCGCTCACCGCGAGGACACCCCCGTACGGAACTGACCGACCGGAGAGCACGTCGAACGTCGCGAGGTGGGCAGAGCGCACGACGGCGCGCGGGTCGACGGTGCCGAAGTACACCACGGTGAACGGGCGATGGCCCGCCCAGTCTCGAAGGAGGTAGAGATCCTGGCCCCAGTCGAGGTTGGAGTCGGTCGCGACCTGGTACCCGGGATGGAACGGGGGCGCGGTCCACGCGAGGGAGTGCCCGATTCCCGTCCAGAGCGAAGCGAGCTGGATCGCGGCAACGACGCCCGCACCGACGACGACCGCGACGCTCCTACGCAGCAACCGCACCGCGGGGCCCGTGGCGACGAACGCCAGCGCCAAGGTCGGGAGGAGATACCGGAGCCCGATTTGGCGCGGCTGCACGACGACGAAGAGCGTGAGCGGGATGACGGGGAGCGCGACGGTCAACAGTGCGTCGCCGAGTCGTCGACGCGGCAGCCGCCACCAGCACGCGAACCCGAGCAGCACGACCAGCACCGTCGTCGCGGGGAGCTTTACGAGCAGGCTGGCGGGGTAGTACCAGGCCTCCTGCCCGGTCCAAGCCTCTCCGAGCAAGTAGGCGGACGCGGGATGCTGCGCGACCTTCGCCTGGTACTCGACCCCGGCGCGGAACTCCCGCGGCCATGGAACGAGCGTGGTCAAGCGGGCTGAGAGCGGGACCGGTCCTGCCGCCGCGCTGAGGCGGGTCTCGCGGAACTCGGGGCGCGGCGAGAGCGCGCGGTAGCCCAACCACACCGAAGCCCATGCAACGACGAGCACGATCGCCACGCACACCGCGGCGCGCTTCCACTCCGCCCGCACCATGAGGAGGACGGCCAGCGCCGCGGCGCCGAGGACAGCCAGCGCATTCAGCCGGACGAGCAGGCCGACCCCGCACGCGAGCCCGACGATCAGCGCGCTCGCGTAGACCGGCCGGCGCCGGAATCGCAGCAACGCGAGACAGGTGAGGACGGTCGTCAACGCGAACGCGACGTCGGTGACGTCGGTGTGTGCAAGTCCGATGGTGAAGGGCAACGTCAGCCACAGGCCGGCGGCCAGCAGCCCCGCGGCGCGGCCGAAGATCGACGCGCCGAGCGCGTACAAGCCCAGTCCGGTCGCAACCCCGAGCAGGAGTGGGACGATCCGGCCGAGGAACGTGACGCGCTGCATCGCCCCGGCGTTCGCCTCGGCCCGGATCCAGCCGCGCGAGTAGTCCTCGCTGTCGCCGATGCGCCACGCCCGGTCGTTCGGGATGATCGGGTGGGCGAGCAGCACGGGCAGCGCGGTCAGTGCAGGCGCGAGCGGTGGCCGTTCGGTGGTGATCCGGATCTGGTGCCGGGTCAGGATCGTGAGGCCGGACGAGAGTGTCGTGGCCTCGTCGTAGGTGGGCGAGTCGTTCCACGCGTCGAGCAGTCCGATCGCCAGGAATTGCGCGCCGAGCAGCACGAGGACGATCACCGCCACCCGCCGCGAGACCCGCGGGCCGACCGGGTCCAACCGGTCGGAGGACTCCTCGAGTGTCGGCATCACGGCCGCACGCTACCGATGCGCCTTGGCACCCCGGACGTCAACCCTCCCCGCGTTGGTTGCGGTGCTGGCGCTGGACGCCGGTCTCGCAACGAACGGAGGGAGGGGGGTGCGGCAAGATCTCGGTAGGTTGGGGGGATGCGGGCGTTGGTGCAGCGGGTGACGCGCGCGTCGGTCCGGGTGGGCGACGAGCGGGTCGGCGAGATCGGCCCGGGCCTGTGCATCCTCGTCGGGGTCACCCACGACGACACCCCCGCGGACGCCGAGAAGCTCGCCTCCAAGGTGCGCGGGCTGCGGGTCTTCGACGACGAAGCCGGGGTCATGAACCTGTCCCTCGCCGAGACCGGTGGGGCCGCGCTCGTGGTGAGCCAGTTCACGTTGTACGGCGACACCCGGAAGGGCCGGCGCCCGTCATGGGTCGCGGCGGCGCGCCCGGAGCTCGCGGAACCCCTCGTCGAGCGATTTGCCGGGGCCCTGCGCGAGCTCGGAACCCCCGTCAAAACCGGGAGATTCCGGGCCGATATGGCGGTCGAGCTGGTGAACGACGGCCCGGTCACCCTGCTGCTCGAGGTACCGAACCGGTAGCCTGTCGCGCTCTGGATCGCATCGAGTCCTCCCACAGCATCTGGCTCTTCGATACCGAGCGGAAGCGCTTTCGTCGGCTGCCGCGCGGCGCGGACGCGGACGCCCCCGCGCTCGACGCGGACTGGGAGCAGTACTTCGCGCTCGAGATCGACGAGGGCACCGGCGCGTTCACCGTGACCCTCAACGAAGACGGGACCCGGCTCCTGCGGGCGTTCCGTGACGACTCCGCCGCGGGCGGCGAGACCCGCCCCCGCCGGGACGACATCACGACCACGGAGCTACGCATCCCGCGGCCCGACGCGTGACCCCGCCTCCCCGGGGCGAACACCTGTACGATTCACCTGTGACACCACAAGCCAGCGCGGAGACCGAGTTCGGACGGGTCGGTGAGGACCTCGTTGCCGGATTGAACCCGGTCCAGCGCGAGGCGGTGACCGCGCCCGACGGTCCGGTGCTCGTCATCGCGGGTGCGGGGTCGGGCAAGACGCGCTTGCTCACCCACCGCGTCGCCTACCTGATCGCGGAGCGCGGGGTCTCGCCGTTCGAGATCCTCGCGATCACGTTCACGAACAAGGCGGCGGGCGAGATGAAGGAGCGCGTCGCCGCGCTCGTCGGCAACGTCGCGCACCGCATGTGGGTCTCGACGTTCCACTCCGCGTGCGCGCGGATCCTGCGCCGCGAGGCCGGGCTGCTGGGCTACCGGTCCTCGTTCTCGATCTACGACCAGGCCGACGCCACCCGCCTCGTGGACTACGTGCGGCGCGACATGAACCTGGATCCGAAGCGCTTCCCGCCCCGGCGGCTGCAGGGCTCGATCTCCGCGATGAAGAACGAGCTCATCGGTCCGGAGCAGGCGCTCGCCGACGCGACGACCCCGCCCGAGAAGCGGCTGGCCGAGATCTACGTCGAGTACCAGAAGCGGCTGGGCGAGGCGTCCGCGGCCGACTTCGACGACCTGCTCCTGCTCGTCGTCAAGCTGTTCCGCGAGCACCCGGACGCGCTCCACCGCTGGCGCTCGCGGTTCCGCCACGTCCTCGTCGACGAGTTCCAGGACACCAACCTGGCCCAGTGGGAGCTCGTCCGCATGCTCTCCGAGGAGCACCGCAACGTGATGGTCGTCGGCGACGCGGACCAGTGCTTCGTCCCCGGCACGCTCGTGACCATGGCCGACCGCACGCACCGGCCGATCGAGACGGTGGCCGCGGGCGACCACGTCCTCTCCTGCTACGGCAGCGGCGAGTTCCGTCCGGCGAGGGTCCAGCGCGTGCATCGCGCCCGCGCCACCGAAGGAATCAGGATCACCCTCGCGAGCGGCCGCGAGCTCGTCTCCACCCCCGAGCACACCCACTTCGCCGGCCACCTCCCACCTTTCGGGGGTCCCCAGGGTCGCTCTGGCGACCCCGACCCCCACCGAAACGAGTTGGACGAGCCGCAAGCCGCGGTCGCGACACGGACGCGCGCCCGCATGGTCATCACGTTGTGCGACGAGCGGCGGGGCAAGCGCGCGTTCCACCGGGTCGAGGTGTTCGGGAGCGAGGAGGAAGGGCGCACGATCCTCGAAGAGGACCTGGGTCTGCTCGTCCGGCCCGAGCGACGCGACACCAATTGGCGGTACGAGGACGCGAGCGCGGACATGGCCGCGATCGTCGAGACCGCCGAGCAGATCCGCGCGGTGCTCGACGTCGACGTGGAGTACACCGCGCGCCTCGCGAAGACCACCGGCGACCGGCGCATGAACACCGACCTTCCCTTCACCCCGGCCGCCTCGGTGGAGCCGGGCATGGTCATGGTCAACGAGAACGGCGCGTTCGAGCGGGTCGAGAGCGTCGAGCCGGTCGAGCTCGACACCGAGGTCTACGACCTCGACATCGAGCAGACCCACAACTTCGTCGCGGGCGGCATCGTCACCCACAACTCCGTCTACGCGTTCCGCGGCGCCGACTTCCGGAACCTCCTGCGATTCGAAGAGGTGTTCCCGGACGCGTCGGTCATCGTGCTCGACCAGAACTACCGGTCGACGCAACGGATCCTGGACGCGGCGAACGCGGTCATCGCCAACAACGCGGCACGGCGCCCGAAGCACCTGTGGACCGAGCAGATCGGCGGCGAGCTCATCGTCCGCTACCACGCCGAGGACGAGCACGACGAGGCCCAGTTCGTGGTGCACGAGATCAACCGGCTCGCGGACAGCGAGGGTGTGCGCTTCCGCGACACCGCGATCTTCTACCGGACGAACGCGCAGAGCCGCGTGATCGAAGAGACGCTCGTGCGCGCCGGCGTGCCCTACCGGATCATCGGCGGCACGAAGTTCTACGACCGAAGAGAGGTGAAGGACGCGCTTGCGTACCTCCGTTCGCTCGTGAACCCGGACGACGAGGTCGGCTGGAAGCGGATCGTGAACGTCCCCAAGCGCGGCGTGGGGGACACGAGCGTCCGACGCGTCGAGGCGTACGCGCAGGGTGCGGGCATCCCGTTTCGCGAGGCGTTGCGTGACGGTGCGGCGGCCGGGGTCACCGGCAAGGCGCTCGGCGGGATCCGCGACCTCCTCGAGGTGATGAGCGAGCTCGAAGGCGAGGCGATCGCCGGGGGAGTCTCGGGCGCGCTCGAAGGGATCCTGAGCAAGACGGGCTACCTCGCCGAGCTCGAAGCCGAACGCACGATCGAGGCGCAGGGCCGGATCGAGAACCTGGCCGAGCTCGTCGGCGTCGCGCGGGAGTTCGACGCGAACCTCGACGCCGGCAACACGTCCGCGCTCGTCGCGATCGCGGGCGTCGACGAGAGCACGGAGCCGCCGGCCGGGCTGGCCCGGGTGCAGGCATTCCTCGAAGCGATCTCGCTCGTCACGGACCTCGACGGGGTGGACGGCGACGAGTCGATGGTCACCCTCATGACGCTGCACAGCGCGAAGGGCCTCGAGTACCCGGTCGTGTTCCTCACCGGGTTGGAGGACGGGATCTTCCCGCACATGCGCTCGCTCGGTGACCCCGAGGCGCTCGAGGAGGAGCGGCGCCTCTGCTACGTCGGCATCACCCGCGCCCGCGAACGCCTCTACCTCTGCCACGCCTGGTGCCGGCAGCTGTTCGGCGCCACGGACTACTACCCGCCGAGCCGGTTCCTCGCCGAGATCCCCGAGGAGCTGATCGAGGCGCAGGGCGAACCGCGCTCGCGCCGGGGATCCGGATCCGGGTTCGGGTCCCACCGCGACGCGGTGGTCGCCGCCGCGGTCGCGTCCGGCGCGTCAGGTGGCACGGGCGGGGTATCGGTCGGCACTCGCGGCGCCGAGCAGCTCGGGTTGCACGTCGGCGACGACGTGACCCACGAGAAGTTCGGCGAGGGCGTGATCCTCGACGTGATCGGCGTTGGCGACAAGGCCGAAGCCGTGGTGCGGTTCCGCGACGCGGGGGAGAAGCGCCTGCTGCTCGCCTGGGCGCCGCTCCAGCGCGTCAGCGCTCCTTGACCACGAGGTACCAGACCCGTTCGGACACCCGCACGAGGCTGTCGCCGATCCGCGCGTAGCGCCGGTAGAGCTCGCGGCGCCCGGTCACCATCTTCAGGTCGCTGACGTCGGTGAGCGCAGACATCGCGCTGCGGTAGCAGTGCTCGAGCTTGCGCTCGCAGTGCTTCGCGGCATCGGCCTCGGCGGTGGCGCGATCGCGATCCGTGTTCAACACCTCGAACGCGGCGTGGAGATGGCGCACTCCGGTCAGCAGGTGTCCGGCCATCTCGCCGAGCGGGGCATCGGGCGGGAGCTTCATGATCTCGGACTCGCGCACCGCGTTCTTCGCACCGTTGAGCACCTCGTCGAGCCGCTCGGAGAGCTCGTAGATGTCCTCGGGGTCGAGCGGGGTGCTGAACGCCGCCCGCAGCTCCTTCAGCACCTTGCGGCGGGCGTCGTCGGCATCGTGCTCGAACCGGCGCACCGCCTGGTTGGCGGCCAGGTCACCCGACGACCACTGCACGAACGCCTCGATCCCGTGGCACGTGATCTCGGACTGCTCGAGCAGCAACCCGAGGAGATTCGGGGTGTAGGGGAGGAACCAGCGCTTCACGTGAGCCACCTCCAGAGCGGGATTGCCAGCGCGCCGAGCATGACGCATACGGGGATCGTCACCAACCAGGCCACGCCGATCGCCCGCACGACCTGCCAGTGGACGTGGTGCCAGCGCTGGCCGCCGCCGACGCCGGCCACCGAGGAGGCGACCACCTGGCTGGTGCTGACCGGCGCACCGACGAGCGACGCGCCCACCACCACGATCGCCGAGCCGGTCTGGCTGACCAACCCGTCGAGCGGGCGCAGCCGGAAGATGCCCATGCCGACGGTCCGCACGATGCGCCACCCGCCGACGCAGGTACCGATGGTCAGCGAGGTGGTGGCGAGGACGACGACCCAGAGCGGCGCGCTCGTCGAGGAGGAGTGCTGGGTCGCGACGAGCATCACGACGATCACCCCCGTGGCCTTGGCCGCGTCGTTCGCACCGTGACCGAACGCGAGCACGGCCGAGCTGCCCCACTGCCCCCACACGATCGGCCGCCGTACCTCG
The DNA here is from genome assembly GCA_017882945.1 of Acidimicrobiia bacterium. Taxonomy (GTDB): domain Bacteria; phylum Actinomycetota; class Acidimicrobiia; order IMCC26256; family JAENVU01; genus Chersky-806. The sequence continues at coordinate 11,266 of JADGON010000166.1, forward strand.
TGGCTGGCGCGACGCAGCGCCCGACGGGACAGCAGCAATCCGACGAACCCCGACGCGAACCCGAGCGCGGGGGAGAGCACCAGCGCCAGGAGCACCACACCGACCGTCCTCCAGCTCACCGCGTCGATCCCGTCGGCGACGACCGCGGCGCCGACGAGCCCGCCGATGAGTGCGTGGGTCGAGCTCGACGGCAGCCCGCGCCACCAGGAGAAGAGGTTCCACACGAGTGCGCCGGTCACGCCGGCGCCGATCACCGCGACGACCTGCGACTGGGGCACGTTGACGAGCTTGGCGACCGTGTCCGCGACGGCCGCGCCGAGCAGCAGCGGACCGAGCAGCGTGAAGAAGGCGGCGACGGCGAGCGCGGGCCCCGGCATCGCGGTCCGTGATGCGATGAGGGTCGCGACGGCGTCGGCCGCGTCATGGACGCCGTTCGTGAAGTTGAACGCGGTCGCCACGATGATCGCGGCGAGAAGGCCACCAGCCACGCGGGCATTGTGACCCGTCCACCGGGGATGCGGACGAGACGGTTCAGGAAGACGCGGGGGGCGGCAGCACGCGGGTGAGATCCACCATCAGCAGACCCTTGTCGTGGCCGGTCTTCGGGACGCGGGTGACGTAGCGGGCGAGCTGATCCATGCGGACGGGGTGGCCGTTGCAGTCCACGAACGTGTTCTTGGAGCCCCGCCAGATCACGTTGCAGCTCTTCGTCCCCGGCTTCTGGATCTTCAGGGCGACGAGCCGGCCGTTCTCGATCGCGATCCAGAACCCGTCGTCGCCGCGGTTCCCCGCGTAGGCGAACGGGCCGCCGTCCTTGGCCTTCTGCCGGATGGACGAGGCCACCCCGAACGGGATCGAGCCCTTGATCTGGGGTGTCTTCGCCCGTCCCGTGATGAGCAGGATCGCCGCGGCCACCACCAGCCCGAAGACCAGGACGCCGAGCGTGGCGACGACGATCACCCGGGTGTCGCCCTTCCGAGAAGCCATGGGTGTGATCTAGCCAGGGGATCCGGGCCGAGTCCAGCCGGGCTCTCCTGCCGCCGGAGGGCGCCCCGCGACGGGGGTCCGGCAGTCGCCCTCCGGAGATCGTGGAAACCTGCCGCCGGAGGGCGCCCCGCGACCCCGGTCCGGCAGTCGCCCTCCGGAGATCGTGCAAATGGCCGGGTCACAAACCACCTGGGTATGGTTCCGACCACATGCAGCGTCGGTATCGAGTGGTCATCGCGAAGCCCGGCCTCGATGGTCATGATCGGGGAGCCAAGGTGATCGCGCGGGCGCTGCGCGACGCCGGTTTCGAGGTCATCTACACGGGCCTGCACCAGACGCCGGAGCAGGTGGTGGAGACCGCCCTGCAGGAGGACGCCGACGCGGTCGGCCTCTCGCTGCTCTCGGGCGCGCACATGACCCTGTTCCCGCGGATCCTCGATCTGCTGCGCGAGCGCGGGCTCGAAGACGTGCTGGTGTTCGGCGGCGGGATCATCCCCGAGGCGGACATCCCGGGGCTGAAGGAGATCGGCGTCGCCGCGCTCTTCACCCCCGGCACGCCGCTGGCCACGATCGACCAGTGGCTCGAGTCCGCCCTCGATGAGCGGGAGGCCCAGCTCACCGGCTGACGTGTCCCACCGAGAACTCGGCGAGCGGCGGAACCGTCGCGCGCCAGCCTCCAAGAAGAAAAGGTTGTGTGCCAGTGGACCTGTTCGAGTATCAAGGCAAGCAGCTGTTCGCGCGCTACGACATCCCGGTCTCGCCGGGTGAGGCGGTCACCGATGTCGAGGCCGCGGTCGCGGCGGCGAACCGCATCGGCTACCCGGTCGTGTTGAAGGCCCAGGTGCAGGTGGGCGGGCGCGGCAAGGCCGGCGGCGTGAAGCTGGCGGCGAACGAAGCCGAGGCGCGCGAGCACGCGACGAGCATCATCGGGCTCGACATCAAGGGCCACATCGTCCACATCCTCTGGGTCGAGAAGGCGAGTGACATCGCCGAGGAGTACTACGCGAGCTTCACGCTCGACCGCGCGGCGAAGAAGTACCTCGGCATGCTCTCCGCGCAGGGCGGCGTCGAGATCGAGGTCGTCGCGGAGAAGGACCCGGACGCGATCGCGAAGATCCACGTCGACCCGGTCGACGGGCTCGACGAGGCGACGTGCCGCGCGTGGGTCCAGGCCGCGGGCCTCAACCCGAAGGCCGTCGACGGCGCGGTCGACATCCTGTTGAAGCTCTACACCTGCTACGTCGAGGGTGACGCGGACCTGGTCGAGATCAACCCGCTGATCCTCACGCCGGACGACCGGGTGCACGCGCTCGACGCGAAGGTGACCCTCGACGACAGCGCGGTGTTCCGCCACCCGGACTACGAGCAGTACGACGCGACGCAGGTGCGCGACGAGCGCGAGCAGGCGGCCCACGAGCGCGGCCTGCAGTACGTCGGGCTCGACGGCTACGTGGGGATCATCGCCAACGGCGCGGGGCTCGCGATGGCGACGGTGGACATCGTGAGCCAGGTCGGGGGCGAGGCCGCGAACTTCCTCGACATCGGGGGCGGCGCGAACGCGGAGGTGATGACCGGCGCGCTCGAGGTGATCAACAACGACCCGAAGGTGCGCTCGATCTTCATCAACATCTTCGGCGGGATCACCAAGGGCGAGGAAGTGGCGAACGGCATCGTCGCCGCGCTCGATCGAGTGAAGATCGCCGCACCGATCGTGATCCGCCTCGACGGCACCAACGCCGACGAGGGGCGGGCGATTCTGGAACCGCATCTGTCCGAGCGGCTGCAGCTGCAACCCACCATGCTCGAGGCGGCGCGCGCGGCGGCTGCGCTCGCAGGAGCCACGTTGTGAGCATCTTCATCGACGAGACCACGAAGTTCGTCTACCAAGGTCTGACCGGGTCCCAGGGCCGCTTCTACGGCAAGCTCAATCGCGAGTACGGCACCCAGGTCGTCGCGGGGACCAACCCCAAGAAGGCCGGTACGGACGTGGACGGGGTCCCGATCTTCGCGTCGGTCGCCGAGGCCGTGAAGGAGACTGGGGCGACGGGCTCCTGCATCTTCATCCCCGCGCCGGGTGTGCGCGGCGCGGTGATGGATGCGGCCGAGGGTGGCGTCACGTTCATCGTGGTCATCACCGAGGGGGTGCCCGCCCACGACGAGGCCTGGTTCTTCAACGAGCTCCGGCGCAACTACCCCGACGTCGCGCTGCTCGGCCCCAACTGCCCCGGGATCATCAGTCCCGGCAAGGCCAACGTCGGCATCACCGCGGGCCACATCGCCAAGCCCGGCGGCCCGGTGGGCATCGTGAGCCGCTCCGGCACGCTGACCTACCAGGCGCTCTGGGAGCTCAAGGCGAACGACATCGGCGTCACCACGTGCGTGGGCATCGGGGGCGACCCCGTCCCCGGCACGAGCTTCATCGACTGCCTGCAGGCGTTCGAGGCGGATCCCGAGACCAAGGCCGTGATGATGATCGGCGAGATCGGCGGCTCGGCGGAGGAGGAGGCGGCGGAGTTCATCAAGACCTCGATGACCAAGCCGGTGGCCTCCTACATCGCCGGGGTCACCGCGCCCCCGGGCAAGAAGATGGGCCACGCGGGCGCGATCGTCTCCGGCGGCAAGGGGACGGCCAGGGCCAAGATGGAGGCGCTCGAGGACGCGGGCGTGCGGGTCGGCCTCAACCCCACCGAGGCCGGCGACCTCATGGCCGAGATCGTCAAGACCCTGTAAGACGCGCCCCCCTCCCTCTCCCCGCGGGTGGGATTCGATCGGGACGGGCGCGGCTCGACCCGATAGGTTGAGACGTGATGCGGATCGGGGTCCTGGCATCCGGAACGGGAACCATTCTCCAAGCCCTCCTGGACGCGGATCTTCCCATCGTCGTCGTGATCGTCGACCGTCCGTGCGCCGCGATCGAGCGCGCGGAGAAGGCTGGAGTCACCGTCGAGACCATTGCCCGTGACAGCTTCGGTGAGAGCTTCGACCGCCTCGCCTACACGCACCGCGTGGTCGACGCGCTCGAACGCCACCAGGTGGATCTGGTCGCGATGGCCGGCTTCGGGACCATTCTCGACAAGCCGATCCACGACCGCTACGAGCACCGCATCGTGAACACGCACCCGGCGCTGCTCCCCGCGTTCAAGGGCTGGCACGCGGTCGACGACGCGCTCGCGGCCGGGGTGAAGCTCACCGGCTGCACGGTGCACTACGCCACGCTCGAGGTGGACGACGGCCCGATCCTCGCCCAGGAGTCGGTGCCGGTCCTCCCCGGCGACACCGTGGAGACGCTGCAGGAGCGCATCAAGACCGTCGAGCGCGTCCTGTACCCGGCCGTCCTGTGGCGTCTCATCGAAGAGGAAAAGCAGGAGCACGGGCACG
>JADGON010000167.1 GCA_017882945.1 Acidimicrobiia bacterium
CTGTTCACCGGAGCGCTGGATCCGGCGGAGCACCATCCGTTCAGCCAGTTCGGCGACCTCGCGGAGATCTCACCGACGACCGCGTTCGTCGCGGCGTTCGCGAATGCATCCGCGTTCCACACCGACGACGGCCTCGTCGTCGTCGACACGAGCAGCCCGTTCCTGTGCGGGAAGGTCCACGAGTCGTTGCGCACGTGGAACCGGGACCGGCTCGACACCGCAGTGTTCACCCACGGCCACATCGACCACTGCTTCGGCGTGGAGCTCTACGAAGCCGAAGCGGTCGAGAAGGGTTGGGCGGCGCCGCGCGTCGTCGCGCACGAGGCAATCACGGACCGCTTCGCGCGGTACGTGGAGACCGCCGGATACAACGGGATCATCAACCAGCGCCAGTTCCGCACCCCGCAACCGTTCTGGCCCACGGAGTACCGGTACCCCGACGAGACGTACCGGGCCCGGCTCGACCTCGATGTCGGCGGTGAGCGCTTCGAGCTGCACCACGCGCGCGGCGAGACCGACGACCACACCTGGGTCTGGGCACCCGACCGCAAGGTGCTGTGCACGGGAGACCTCTTCATCTGGGCGTCGCCGAACTGCGGGAACCCGCAGAAGGCGCAGCGGTACGCGATCGAATGGGCCCGCGCGCTGCAGACGATGGCCGACCTCGATGCCGAGGTGCTGCTACCCGGGCACGGCCTCCCGATCGTCGGTGCCGACCGCGTTCGCGCCGCACTCACCGACACGGCGTCGCTCCTCGCGTACCTGCACACCGAGACGATCCGCATGATGAACGAGGGTGCGCGCCTCGATGACATCGTTCACACCGTCACCGCTCCACCGGAGCTGCTCGCGAAGCCGTACCTGCGACCGATCTACGACGAGCCCGAGTTCGTCGTGCGCAACGTCTGGCGGTTGTTCGGCGGTTGGTACGACGGCAACCCGGCGCACCTCAAGCCCGCGCCCGAGTCCGCGCTGGCGAGCGAGCTTGCGACGCTCGCGGGTGGTGCGAACCGGCTCGCAGCGCGCGCGGTCGCGCTGGCCGACGCGGGTGACCTCCGCCTCGCCGGCGACCTCGCGGAGCTGGCGTCGCTCGCCGCGCCCGAGGACACGAATGTGCAGGGAGCTCGCGCCGACGTCTTCGAGCGGCGGGTCGAGGCCGAAGCCTCGACGATGGCCAAGGGGATCTTCGGGTGGGCCGCGACCGAGTCAAGGGAGCGCGCCGGGACTGCAGGTTCCGACCGTCCCGGATAGCACCGAATCCGGCGAGGACGAGCCGGGCTGCGGACCGTCAGGCAGTAGCATCGGTGGGTCTGTTTCGCCCGGAAGGAACCGTCTTCGCATGGCTGACGCCGCCGAGATCCCGCAGGTCCCGGTACAGGCGCGCGCCGGCGAGCCCCCCGCGGTCCATCCCCCGCGCTCCTTCGCCCGTGCCCTCTTCTCCGAGGCCCGCCCCAAGCAGTGGGTCAAGAACGTGCTCGTGGTCGCAGCCCCGGCCGCCGCGGGCGTGCTCGGGCACGGCCAGGCGATGTTCGACACCGCCGTCGCGTTCGTCGCGTTCTGCTTCGCGGCGAGCGGCACCTACTTCCTCAACGACGCCTTCGACGTCGAGGCCGACCGCCTCCACGCGAAGAAGCGCTTCCGGCCGATCGCCGCGGGCGACCTCCCGGTCCGCACCGCGCAGATCGTCGGCGTCGTGCTCCTCCTCGGCGGGATCGGGGTGGGCTTCCTCACCGGTTGGAAGCTGCCAGTCGTGGTCACCACCTACATCATCTTCACCACCACCTACTCGGCGTGGCTCAAGCACGTGGCCGTGGTGGACCTGGGCATGGTCGCCGCCGGCTTCGTCCTGCGGTTGATCGGTGGCGCCGCTGCGGTCGACGTCCCGATCTCGGTCTGGTTCTTCATCGTCGGCAGCTTCGGCTCGCTGTTCATGGTTGCGGGCAAGCGGCACGCCGAGTTCATGGATCTCGGATCCGAGCGCGGCGGACATCGGGCCACGCTCTCCGAGTACTCGCGTGAGTACCTCGGCTACGTGCGCTCGGTCGCGTCCGGCGTCGCGATGGTCGGCTACTGCCTCTGGGCGTTCGAGAAGAGCACGGGCCGGGCCGGAGTGCCCTGGTACGAGCTGTCGATCGTCCCGTTCGTCCTCGCGATGCTGCGCTACGCGCTGTTGATCGAACGCGGCGAGGGGGGTGCACCCGAGGAGCTCGTGCTGCACGACCGTCCGCTCCAGGTGATGGGCGCGCTGTGGGTGATCATCGTCGGGATCGGTCTCTATGTCGCCTGATCCGCTCGACGGGCTCCCCGGCGACGACCAGCTCCTGACGGGTTGGGGTGGAACGGCACCGAGCCGCGCTCGCGTGGTGACACCGCTCGACGACAACGACGTCAGCCGGTTGCTCGATATCGCACCGCAGCGCGGAGTGATCGCGCGCGGCCTCGGGCGCTCATACGGAGACGTTTCCATGAACGGCGGCGGGATGGTGCTCGACGCCACCGCGCTCACCGGCGTGAAGTCGATCGATCTCGATCACGGGATCGTCACGGTCGGCGCGGGGACGAGCCTCGACTCGCTCATGCGCTGGCTGCTCCCCCGCGGCTGGTTCGTCCCGGTGACGCCGGGCACGAGGTACGTCACCGTGGGCGGTGCGATCGCATCGGACATCCACGGCAAGGGTCACCACGTCGACGGCACGTTCGGCAGCCACGTGCACTCGCTGACGCTGGTCACCGGCAGTGGCGACGTGTTGACGGTCACGCCGACCGAGACGCCCGAGATCTTCTGGGCCACGACCGGAGGCATGGGCCTCACCGGCGTGATCCTGGACGCGACCTTCGACCTCATCCCGGTCGAGACCTCGCTCATCTCGGTCGACGAGGAACGGTGCCCTGACCTCGACCACCTGATGGCGAGCATGAGCGAGGGCGACGACCACTTCCGCTACTCCGTTGCCTGGATCGACTGCACCGCCCGTGGGCGTTCGATGGGCCGCGGGATCCTCGGACGCGGCGACCACGCGCCGCTCGACGCGCTCCCGCAGGTCGCGCGCCGCCACCCCCGGGGCTTTGCGCCAAAGCCACTCGCGATGGCGCCCCCCTTCATGGCCTCCGGTCTGATCAACCTCTACACGACGCGCGCGTTCAACGAGGTCTGGTTCCGCAAGGCGCGCAAGCACCACGTCGGACTGCAGAACATCAGCGCCTTCTTCCATCCGCTGGACATGGTCGAAGGTTGGAACCGGATGTACGGAAGCCGCGGCTGCATCCAGTACCAGTACGTGGTCCCGTTCGGCGCCGAATCGACCGTGCGCTACTCCCTCGAGGAGCTCAGCGGCACGGGCATGCCGTCGTTTCTCGCCGTGCTCAAGCGCTTCGGCGCGCAGAACCCCGGGATGCTGTCGTTTCCCACGCCGGGCTGGACGCTCGCGGTCGACATCCCGGTGGGGAGTCCGGAGCTCCCGCGCCTGCTCGACCGGCTCGACGACGCGGTGCTGGAAGCCGGGGGCCGCGTGTACCTGGCCAAGGACGCCCGCACCCGGCCCGAGCACCTCGGCATCATGTACCCGCGACTTCCCCAGTGGCGCGAGATCCGGGCCAAGCTCGACCCCGACCACGTGATCACGTCGGACATGGCTCGCCGTCTGGGCCTCGACGACCCGATTCCGGAGGTTCCGTGAGCGAGCTCTACGCGGATCGGCACTCCCATCAGACACCGAGCGGGGCCCCAGCGGCCCGGCGAAGCCAGGAGCGGAAACGATGAACGACGCGCTCGGCGGTGCCCAATCGGTGCTCGTCCTCGGCGGTGGCTCGGAGATCGCACTCGCGACCGTCCGCAAGCTGATCGCGGGCCGGTGCCGTCGCGTCGTGCTCGCAGGACGCGATCCCGAGGCGCTGGCCCGCCCGGCCAAGGAGCTCGAGGCGGCCGGCGCGACGCACGTCGAGGTGGTCGC
>JADGON010000168.1 GCA_017882945.1 Acidimicrobiia bacterium
GCCTCGTCTCCGCGCATCGTGTCCTCCGTCGTTCGCTCTACCTTCGCCAAGTGTGAGGGTGTCGTCGGCGTCCGGCCAGGGTCCGAAGTCCCGAAGGCGCGAGGAGGTCAGCCGTGCCTCGTGGACTGGCCTGGTCCCTTCACTACGTGCACCGGCTTGTCCGGCACCGCGGGGACCAGCAGCACTGGAATCCGGCTTCGCTCCAACAGCTCGCGCACGATCTGCCCGTGTCCTGGGGACAGATCACGAGACCACGCGACGACAATCAGGTCCGAAGTCGACTCGTCGCACGCCTCGAGCAGCTCTCTCCCGGGCTGCCCGACCCGAAGCGAGAGGTCGACATCGACGCTGGTGGGGACGTTCCGCGCGACGAACTCGTGCGCAAAGACCTCGGTCTCATGCTGGACCTGGTCCGAGTAGGCCGGCAAGGAGCTGTCGTCGTCGACGTGAACAGCCGCAATCTCGATGCCGGCGCGGTCGAGCAGCTCGAGCACGGGATCCGGTATCCGCATCCCGTCACGGATGCCTTCGAGAGGGAGGAGAGCCCGGCGGAGCCGCCCGGGCCCGGCGGCATCGGGTGGGACGAGGATCGCGGGCTTGTCGACGCGTGTGATCACGTCGAGCGCGACGTGACCTGCGGGGCGCGGCCCGCCCGGGCGGCCCCGTCCGCCGAGAACGATCGCGACCACCTCGGGAGCGGCCGCGGCGTCGACGAGACGGGCGATCACGTCCCCGGTCACCGTCCGCAGCGAGAGCGCTTCCGCGGCGGCGAATGCAGTCGCCGCGTCGTCGCCGTCTTCGGTGATGTGCAGCGCCTGCACCGAACCCCCGATTGCCCGAGCAAAGGCCTGCGCGCATTCGAGCACGGGTCCAGCGGCAGCCGAGCTGTCGATTGCCGCGACGACACGTGACGTCATGATGCCTCCCATCGGCTTTCGTGTCGGATGAAGGTTCGAACGGAGGGCCCGACTTCATGGTCGACGCCGCTCGCCCGGATCGTGACGGGCGGCGACGCGGTGACGGTGCATTCCCCCCGACGCTTGCGAATCTGGACCCGGCTGCCTCGGAAGCGCAGGCGAATCCCGAACCCGGACCACGGCGCCGGGAGTCGGGGGTCGATCGACAGCGCGCCATCGGTTGTCGGTCTGATGCCTCCGAAGCCGAAGACCAGGGCCTGCCACATCGTCCCGAAGGTTCCGAGGTGGAGCCCCCCCGCCGTGGTTGCGGTGGTGTCCTCGAGGTCGATGTGGGCGGCGAGCTCGAGCGACTCGAGAGCTCGGTCGTCGTCACGGGCCCGCGCGTGCAGCGCGGCATGCACGCCGGGCGACAGCGAGCTTCCGTGCGCGGTGCGTGGTTCGTAGAAGCGCAGATTGGGTTCCAACGAGTCCGGCTCGACCTCCCCGGGCACGAGCTGGTGCAACATGAGCACATCGGCCTGCTTGACCACCTGACTCGCTGCGACTCGCTCTGGTCCGAGGAGAAGGTCGGCGGCGATGGGTCGTCGCGGCGCGAGGTCGGCGATGATCAGCGGTTCGAGCTGGTTGAAGCCGGCGAACTGCTCGTAGACCCCCGTCTCCGGGTCGTAGCCGTCGACGAGCGCGTCTGCCAGCGACCGCCACCGGGCACATTCGTCGGAGTGCAGGACACTCTCCGCCATCGAGGCCGCGCGGCGCAGGTTCCATCGGGCCATCACATTGGTGAAGGCATTGTCGTCAACCGGTTCGTGGTACTCGTCCGGTCCGATGACGCCATAGATGTGCGCCGAGCCATCTGGTTCGACGCGAATGCGGGAGGCCCAGTACCGCGCCGTCTCGACGAGGATCGTGGCGCCGTCGCCCCGAGCGAACTCATCGTCTCCGGTCCAGTCCAGGTAGCACGCCGCCGCCCAGGCGACGTCGGCGACGATGTGCACCTCGAGGAGGCCGGTGCGAATCGGCACGACCCGCCCGGCGCGGTCGCGGGCGCTCGCCGGCGTTACGTCGTGGCCGGTCCGAGCCGACTCCCAGGGAAACCGTGCGCCTGCTGCGCCGAGCGTCCGGGCCGCCTCGAGTGCCGCCGGCAGACGCTGCACTCGGTACTCGAGCATCGCCCGTGCCGATGCCGGATGGGTCGCGGCGAGAAACGGCAGCACGAAGACGTCGGCATCCCAGAAGACATGCCCGCGATACGCGGGTCCGGTGAGTCCGCGCGCGCCGACCGCGGCCTCACTGCGGTCGGCGACCGAACCCATCATGTGGAAGAGCGCGAAACGCATCGCCAGCTGCAGCTTGTCATCGCCTTCGACCGCGATGTCGGCGTCGGCCCATCGGCGAGCCCAGGCGGCGCGGTGATCCGAGAGCAGCCCGTCAAACCCGCGTTGGCTGGCCGCGCGCTGTCGCGCTGCGATGGCATTCTGGTCGGGGAGCGCGTCGCACCATCCCTCGATGACCCCGACGCGTTCAACCTGCTTCGATCCGTCCTCTCCGTTGACGCAGCGTCGCGATGCCATCGCAGTGATCCCGCCGTGCGACCCGGCGACGGACAACACGGCCGGCCCGCCCGCGGGGTCTAAGTGCGCTTCGGCTGAGCCTCTGGAGTCGACGAGCTCCGGGAACGCGTCGTCGCCGGCAACCCATCCGCGAACGGTCGCGAGCAGCGCGACTGTCCCTGGTTCCGCGAGCGACGAGAACCGTGTGCTTCGTACGACCCGCTCCGGGGTAGCGATCGATTCGTGGAGGAGGCCCCTTCGGAGGTCGAGCGAACGCCGGACCGAAGCCGACGGGGAGAGCGCACCCGGGAGACGGTGCCAGATCGGACCCTCGAGCAGGTGGGAATCGGGTCCCGTCCCGTCGTAGACGCCGGCGACGAACACGCGCACATCGGAACCGGGTGCCGCGAGCACTGGCGCGCCACTGGAACCGACCCGACCGTCCGCCAGCGTGAGCAACGCGTCGGTGGCGCGCTCCCTTGCACCGAGCTGCCCGTCCGTCGCGACGGTCCAGGTCGGCGAATCGTCGGGCACGGGCACGTCCAGCTGCTCGCGCCGGCGGACCTGATCCGCGAGCAAGGTGATGAACGTCGACGGTCCGCCACCCACGGCGACAACCGGCTCGGGGAGACCCGCGGGCTCGATGCCAACGGAGGCGGCGACGGCTCCCGCCGCCTCGGGCACCAAGAGCAGCGAGTCGCTTCCCGGCAGACCGCCGAGCGGCCCGAACTCATCGCCGAGCACCAGCACGTCCGCGGGCCAGATTCCCCGGGCTGCGAAATCGCGGATGAGCCAGCGCGCGGAGTCCGACTTGTCGGTGAGCCCGATCTCGACGTGTTTGGCATCGCTCGTAACCTTCGCCGCATCGAGGCCGACTTCTCGGGCGGCGCCCTGGGCCACCTCGACAACCTCGGAGAGTCCGGAGAATCCCGCATCGAGCAGGCGACGAGTGACGGCCTCCACGAGTCCGGTGATGCGCGCCTTCGGCGGATCCGACCATTCGGGCAGGGGGATGAGATCGATCTTTCGGCGATTGAGGCGACGCGACACCACTTCCGTTGTCAGCCCTCGCGCGGTGAGGCGCTCGACGGTGAGATCCGCCGCCGCGCCCAGCGCCGCTTCCTCGTCCGGCGTTGCTTCGTACCGCTCGACGAGATGCGGCCCGGAGGCGTCCACGCTGAACACCTCGGAGCCGCGGTTCAAGGCGAGCATCAGACGCCCGGACCCCACCGGTCGGGCGCGGAGCTGGCCGTCGACGTTGTCGACGTGCGTACCGCTCACCACCGCCACGTCGACGCCTGCGGCGCAGAGTGCCTCGACGAGCCCGCGCACCGTGCGTGCGTCGCTCAGACGGTCAGGAACCGCCGTCCCGTCCCAGTCGAAGACGATCGCTTCGAAGCGACGACCGAGCGGTGGGTCCGACCACGTGCTCACTGGATGTGCGCAACCTCGTCGAACTGCTCTGCGCACCGCTCCTTCCCTGCAAAGGATGGACAGGCGGCCGGATCGGCCCGGCTGATCCATCCCAGTGAGTAGTGCCAGCAACGTTCGCAACTCGGGCAGAAGAAGTTGGTCTCGTCACCGTCCTCGACGGGCACGAACTCGCGACCTCCGCAGGCCGGACAGACGCCGAGGACACCAACCTCCACCGGGATCGGCGCGCTCGACCTCCCGCCGCGGCTCACCCTCCGCTCCCCGCTACGACGCGCTCGCACCGAGGCCGATCTCGATCTCCGTGGACTGTCGAAGTCATCGGGATCGGTGCGCTCGACGGCGCGAGGACCACTTCACGCGAGTCCGGCGAGGGCCATTCACCTCTGGCCACCTTGGCGAAGAGCTCCAGATGTTCACGCACCATTCGCTCGGTCGAGAAACGGGAGCGGACCGCGGCTCGGCACGCATCTCTGTCGATCCCACCAATGAGGTCCAAGTGAGCGACCATGTCTTGCTCGTCGATGCACAGGTATCCGGTGATGCCGTGATCCACGATCTCTGGCGCGGCGCCTTCGGCGTAGGTCAACACGGGCGTGCCACATGCGAGCGCTTCGACCATGACCAAACCGAAGGGCTCCGCCCAACGGATCGGGTTGATCAGCGCACGTGCATCGGCGAGGAGCGCGAGCTTCTCGCGCTTGCGGACTTCGCCCACGAACACGACGTCTTCGCCGAGCAGCGGTTCGACCTGCTCCTTGAAGTACCGGAGCTCGAACGGTTCGGTCATCTTCGCGGCGATGAGGAGACGGACTCCAGCTGCGCGGGCGACTCGTGCTGCACGGTGGGCGCCCTTCTCCGGAGCCATGCGACCGAGGAAGAGGCAATAGTCGCCCTGTCCCGTTCCGCGTGGATAGAGATCCGGGTCGACGCCGTGATGAATGACGCGGGCAATGGGGAGCTCAGGCGCGGCGGCCGCTTGGGAATGTGAGATCGCGATGATCGGAACCCGGTTCGCGATACGTGCGTAGAGGTGAAGCAGCTCGCCGGTGAACTCGCCGTGGTTCGTGGTGACGACTCGCCGATCGCCAGCACACGCGGCGAGCTGCGGTCCGTACAGCGTGTGGTCGTGCACGACGTCGCAGTCGCGCAGAGCCTCGTACGCGTGCACGACGTGATCCTCTTCCGAGAGATCGGTCCCGACGCCGACAGAGTGCGGCACGCTGGCCACGCGCGGTACCGGGCAGGTGCTGTCGCCCGTCGTCGCGAGCACGACGTCGTGGCCGGCGCGGACAAGCCCGCGGGCCAGGCGGTCGATCACCGCCTCGGTTCCTCCATATGCGACCGGAGGAACCGGCAACCAGGGCGGTGCGATCAATCCGATCTTCATGGAACCATGATCCCGAACGGGCGCGTTCGCGACCAGGGTCCAAAGACCTCTCCGGATCGCTGCTCTATGCGGTGGCGTCGCGAGGAGTCCGGAGAACCTCGAGCCCGTCGGGAAGCTCCAAGACGCGAAGCGAGTCGCCCTCGGCCTCGATCGAGAGACGACCACCCATGATCGGAACGCCCTCGAGACGGACCCGACCCATCCAATCGGGCATCGACGGAGCGAGATGGACACACGCATTGCCAAAGTCGGGCTCGAACCGCAGCAACGACCGCAGCAACAGGAGCGGAGCTGCCGCGGCCCATGCCTGGGGGGAGCAGGAGGTCGGATAGCTGACGGGGAACGGGACGTCGCTTCGAGCGACCCCGCCGAACAGCTCGGGCAGGCGCCGATCGGTGAACCCTCCGGTGTCGATGAGGCCCTTCGTGACCCGATGCGCAGCATCGATCAACCCATAGCGCAGCAAGCCCGCGACCGCGATGGCGTTGTCGTGGGGCCAGACGCTGCCGTTGTGGTAGCTGAGCGGGTTGAAGCCGGTCATCGACGTTGCGAGGGTTCGGATTCCCCACCCTGAGAACATGTCCTCGGAGACCAAACGGGCTCCAACCTGCTCGGCTCGTTCCGGATCAACGATTCCGGTCCAGAGGCAATGGCCCATGTTCGAGGTCAAAGCGTCGACTGGCCGCTTGTCTCGATCGAGTGCCATCGCGTACCAACCGAGCTCGTCGATCCAGAAGTCTCGATTGAACGCGGCCTTGAGATCGTCAGCGCGGCGTTCGAGCTGCTCGCCTCGAGACGTGTCGCCCGCCTCGTGGGCAAGGTGCGCCCTGGCTCGCAGCGCCGCGTAGGTGTATCCCTGCACCTCGCAGAGCGCGATCGGAGCTTGTGCCAGCTCGCCGTTCGCGAACTGGATCGAGTCCCACGAATCCTTCCAGCCTTGGTTCTCCAGGCCCGCGTCGCTGGCCCGCTCGTACTCGACGTACCCGTCGCCGTCCCGGTCGCCGTACTCCTCGATCCACCGCAACGCGCGGTCGGCCGCCGGGAGAAGCGCCTCGACCTCGGCCGGGTGCGTACCCCAGCGCGCGAGCTCACCGAGCAGCATCACGAACAACGGCGTTGCGTCCACCGTTCCGTAGTAGGTGTTGCTTCCTCCGATCGAGAGGCGCGCGGTCTCTCCGAAGCGGACCTCGTGCAGTATCCGCCCCGGCTCCTCCTCGGTACTCGGCTCCACCGAGCGGCCCTGGAGCGCGGCGAGGGTCTGCAGTGTGCCGAGGGCGAGTTGGGGGTCCACGATCATCGCCATCCAAGAGGTCAGCAGCGAGTCGCGACCGAAGAGCGTCATGAACCAGGGGGCGCCCGCCGCGACGACCGCTCGATTGGGATGGACCGGATCGAAGATCCGAAGCGCGGCGAGATCTTCGGTCGATCGCTCGAGAAGCCGCCCGAAGGGTTCATGCTCGACGGTCATCGTGGGACGCCGGTGTTCCCATTCCGAGAGTCGCCGCGCCGGGGTCGCATGTTCCACGGGCCGTCCACAGAGATGTCGGGGCCGCAACACGACATCATCGAGCACCGGCGTGAACTGCAGGCATGTCGACCACTCACCCCGAGGAGGGACTTCGAAGTCGAACGCTGCGACGTCACCGGTGATCGTTGCCGGCATCGAGAGCTGCACGCGCGTCGACCGGCGAAACCCCTTGTGCTCATACGCGAACACCAGGCAGTCGGGCTCGTGCAGGCGAGCCAACGCACCGACCTTCTCGACGCGTTCGGCCTTCACCTCGAACAGATCCGCAAAATCACAGCCCACCGCCAGCTCGAGTCGGCAGTGAGCTGGTTGCGCCCCGAAATTTCGTACCACGACGTCCTCGCGCATGCCCTGGCCGACGTAGCGGTGGCGCAGTATGAGCAGCGGCGAATCGGCTCTTCCCTCGGCGGGATGATCGCGTAGCACGAACGTGCCACTGAACGGATCGGTGTTCGACGCCGCGAGCGGCTCCGGCGGACGGCCGTTCACGCGCAGGAGGAGCTCCGAGACGAAACGCGTATCGCGTACGAACAGCCCCTGGGGAGCTCCGGTGACCACGTCACCGGAGTGGTCCGAGATGCAGAACGTGGACTCGTCGACCAGCGTCACGATGTCGTCCGCGCCCCCGAGCGAGGCGCTCGACGAGCTGGCCCACGGCGCTTCCACCAGGGTCACGCTACCGCTCACGTGATCGACATCATGCGTGGGTGCAGCATCCCCACGTCGTTCCCGAGGGAGCATCCCAGCGCGGTCGCAGTCGCGCCGGCGTGGTCGCGCCGCACAAGAAGAGTCCTTTGGCCGTGGCGATGGCCCGAACCGAGGCGACATGCTTCAGATCGAGGGGCTACTGCGGCATCGGGCCATGAGAATGATCGGAGGCGCGACATGAAGCTGCACCGCACGAAGGATCGTGAGCCGGATCGGAGCGAGCGTCGGCGTTGGCGGCGCTTCCGGGCACGGCGAGCGACGACCCGCCGTCCGGATCTGGAGCCGGCCCACGACCAGCCGTGGGTGCCGACGAACGGCCTCGCCGATCGGGTCCGCCGGTCGCCTCGCGAGTAGATGGAGCCACCCCCGCAGGGTCCTTGTGCCCTGGTGGAGCAGCGGTGTTGTCATCAAACTCGTGTTCAGGAGGTCTCGCGACTCCCTTGGGAGAATTGTCATGAGTGTGGTCGTTGTTGGCATCGATGGTTCCGGTCAATCGATGGAGGCGTTGCGGTTCGCGGCGAGCGAAGCGAGGTTCCGTCACGTCCCGCTTCGGGTCGTTCATGCCGTCGGTGTTCCGATGACCGATGCCTGGACGGTCGGGGCGGTGGCAGATCCGGAGCCGTTCGTGAGTGTCGGTCGCCACCTCGTGGACGGGGCACTGACGGCGGTCGGAAGCGATCTCGAAGGGCTCGATGTCGAGCAGGTCGTCGAGGTTGGGAGCGCGGTTTCGGTGCTCATCGACCACGCGTCCGACGACGATCTGGTCGTGGTGGGCTCGCGGGGGCGCGGTGGATTCAAGGGATTGCTGCTCGGGTCGGTCAGCCAGCAGCTCGTGCTCCACGCGCCGTGTCCGGTCGTGGTGGTGCGCGGAGGGGAGGACTGATGCCTCCGGTCATCGTTGCGCTCGATGGGTCGGCTCGCGCCGAGACGGCGATTCCACACGCACGTGCCGTCGCCGCGGGTGGGCTCCTGACGCTGGTCACGACGATGTGGGATCGCGACGGATCGAAGCCGCGGGAGTACCTCGAGCAGCAGGCGGCCGGCATGCTCCCCGATCACGTCGAAACCACCGTCATCCACGACCGTGGCGCCGCGGAAGCGATCCTGATGGTTGCCGAGGACCAGCCCGGGTCGATCATCTGCATGGCGAGCCACGGACGCACCGGTTTGGGTGAGGCGGTGCTCGGGAGTGTGGCGGAGGCGGTGGTTCGAGCCGCCGAGGTCCCGGTGCTCCTCGTCGGTCCGAACGCTGCATCGCATCCGAACCAGACGGCCGCAGTTGTGGTCGCCGTGGATACGAGGCAAACCGCCGAGGCGATCGCGCCGGCCGCGGCGGCCCTGGCTTCTTCGCTGTCCGTCGGGATCCAGGTGGTCGAGGTCGTCGCGCCGGCGCCAGTGCCGTTCGCTCCGGAGGTCGACACCATGGGCTGGCCGGAGGACGGGACCAGCGCCGAAGCGGCCCGGGCGGCGCTCCTCGCTCGCGATCAACCGACCGAGAGCACGATCCTTCGGGACGCCGATCCGGTCCACGCGATCGTTCGATTCGTCACCGATCTCCCCGCGTCGTTCGTCGTCGTCGGGACGCACGCGCGCCAAGGTCTCGCCCGCGTCGTGCTGGGAAGCGTGGCCATGCGCGTGGTGCACGCCTCGCCGTGTCCGGTCCTCGTCGTTCGCTCATGACCTCGCAGGAGCCCGCAGCCGTGCCCGCCCAACGCCCGTCGATGGACTGGCCGAGGATCGTGAAGCAGCTGGGCGAGTCAGCGGTCCGGCCGAACCTCGTCGACTACGAGCGGTCGTGTGCTGAGTTCACCTGGGACGATGCTCGAGGCGCGCTCGACGGTCTGCCTGGAGGGCTCGGGTTGAACATCGCACACGAAGCGGTCGATCGTCACGCATCCGGACCTCGCGCCCACCACGTCGCGCTGCGCTGCCTCGGGCGCCACGGGGAGGTGCGCGAGCTCACCTACAGCGATCTGCGCGACGCGACGAACCGCTTCGCGAATGCGCTCGAAGCGCTCGGTGTGCAAGCAGGTGAGCGCGTGTTCGTCCTCACCGGCAGGTTGCCCGAGCTGCCGATCGCGGTGCTGGGTGCCCTGAAACGGGGTGCCGTCGTGTGTCCCCTGTTCTCGGCCTTTGGTCCGGAGCCCATCCGCGAGCGGCTCGAACGGGGCGACGGTCGAGTGCTCGTCACGACCGAAGTGCTGTACCGGCGGAAGGTCGAGCCACTGCGCGCCACGCTCTCCCAGCTCGATCATGTGCTGCTCGTCGGAACGGGGGATACGGCCACGTCCGTGCCGGGCACCATCGATCTCGCGACGACGCTCAGCGCCGCGAGCCCCATCTACGAGATCCCGGCGACGAGCCCCGAGGCGATGGCGCTGCTGCACTTCACCAGCGGCACGACCGGCGCGCCCAAGGGGGCGGTCCATGTGCATGCGGCGGTCATCGCGCATCATGCGACCGGACGCTTCGCCCTCGATCTCCACCCCGACGACGTCTACTGGTGCACCGCAGATCCCGGGTGGGTGACCGGCATGTCCTACGGGATCATCTCTCCGCTCACCCACGGTGTCACGAGCATCGTGGACGAGCGCGAGTTCGACGCCCGGCGCTGGTATCAGACGTTGCAGGACCAGCGGGTCACGGTCTGGTACACGTCGCCGACCGCCGTGCGGATGCTCATGAAGGCCGGACGCGAGGTGGCCAAGGAGTTCGATTTGCGCGCGCTCCGGTTCGTCGCGAGCGTGGGCGAGCCGCTGAATCCCGAAGCCGTGGCCTGGGGGGCCGAGGTGCTCGGGCTCCCGATCCATGACAACTGGTGGCAGACCGAGACTGGCGGGATCATGATCTCGAACTATGCGGCGGTCGACATCAAGCCCGGCTCGATGGGCCGGCCGTTGCCCGGCGTCGAGGCGGCGATCCTGCGCCGGGACGAGAAGGGCAGGGTTGTGGTGCGTGACGGCGAGGCGGAGGAGTCCGCGCCAGGGGAGGAAGGCGAGCTCGCGTTGCGACCAGGCTGGCCGTCGATGTTCCGGGGCTACCTCCACGACGACGAGCGCTACCGCGCGTGCTTCCAGGCCGGCTGGTACCTCTCGGGGGACCTTGCGAGTCGCGATGCCGACGGCTACTTCTGGTTCGTCGGACGGGGCGACGACATGATCAAGTCGGCCGGGCATCTCATCGGGCCGTTCGAGGTGGAGAGCGCGCTGATGGAGCATCCAGCCGTGGCGGAGGCCGGGGTGATCGGCAAGCCGGATCCGGTGGCCGGCGAGATCGTGAAGGCATTCGTGGTGTTGCGGCCCGGAAATGACGCGACCGACGAGCTCCGGCTGGAGCTCATCGGCTTCGGCCGGAAGCGACTCGGAGCCGCGATCGCCCCGAAGGAGATCGCCTTTGCCGACGACCTGCCCAAGACCCGGAGCGGGAAGATCATGCGCCGGCTGCTCAGGGCACGGGAGCTCGGGCTGCCCGAAGGGGATCTCTCGACGCTGGAGGTCACCCAATGACCCACGACGAAGCGCATGATCTCCACCTGCTGCACGAGATGCTGCGCATCCGCCGATTCGAGGAGCGCTGCGTCGAGCTGTACAGCGCGACGAAGATCCGCGGCTTCCTCCATCTCTACATCGGCGAGGAGGCCGTGGCGGTTGGCGTGATGCAGGCGCTCGGTCCCGAAGACGCCGTGGTTGCGACCTACCGGGAGCACGGCCACGCACTCGCCCGCGGCGTGCCCGCCCGATCGATCATGGCGGAGATGTTCGGCAAGGTCGAAGGATGCAGCCATGGTCGCGGCGGGTCCATGCATCTCTTCGATGCCTCGCGCCGGTTCTACGGAGGGAACGCCATCGTCGGCGGCGGGCTCCCGGTGGCGGTCGGGCTCGCGCTTGCGGACGCGATGCAACAGCGCCCGCGTGCGACGGCGTGCTTCTTCGGTGAAGGGGCCGTCGCCGAGGGCGAGTTCCACGAGTCGATGAACCTTGCCGCGTTGTGGAACCTCCCCGTCTTGTTCTGCTGCGAGAACAACCTGTACGCGATGGGCACCGCACTGACCCGCTCGGAGTCCGAGACGGACATCGCGTTGAAGGCGGCGAGCTTCGAGATGCCGGCCTGGTCGGTGGACGGGATGGACGTCGGTGCCGTGGAACGCGCGGCCGGTCGGGCGGTCGACGCCATTCGAAGCGGAGGGGGCCCGCACTTCCTCGAGCTGCGCACCTACCGGTTCCGTGCCCATTCGATGTACGACCCCGAGCTCTACCGCACCAAAGATGAAGTCGAGCTCTGGAAGGAGCGCGACCCGATCGAGGCACTCATCGGCGAGATTCGCGACCGGCAGGGGTTCGAGCCGAACGCGAGAGACGACCTCGAAGCCCTGGTCGTCGCCGAGATCGACGACGCGGTCGCGTTCGCGGAGTCGGGCACCGAGGAACCCGTCGCGGACCTCACTCGATTCGTGACGAGCCGGTCAACGTGACGGTTCCGACCGTGACCGAGAAGACCACGTACCGCGACGCGATCCGGGCCGCGATGCGCGAGGCCCTCCAGCGAGACGAGCGCGTGTTCCTCATGGGCGAGGACGTCGGCAGCTACGGCGGCTGTTTCGCCGTCAGCAAGGGCCTGCTCGCGGAGTTCGGGCCAGAGCGGATCCGTGACACGCCGTTGTCCGAATCAGCCTTCGTGGGTGCCGGGATCGGTGCCGCGCTCGGAGGCATGCGGCCGATCGTCGAGATCATGACCGTCAACTTCAGCCTGCTCGCGCTCGATCAGATCATGAACAACGCGGCGACCCTCCTGCACATGTCAGGCGGCCAGCTCAACGTGCCGCTCGTCATTCGCATGACGACCGGCGCCGGCCGGCAGCTGGCCGCGCAGCACAGTCACAGCCTGGAGGGATGGTTCGCGCACATCCCCGGCCTGCGCATCCTTGTCCCGGCAACGCTCGAGGATGCCCGCGGCATGCTCTGGCCCGCGCTCGAGGATCCCGACCCGGTGCTGATCTTCGAGCACGGGACGCTCTACAACACGAGTGGAACCCTCGCACCCGACTCCGGCGCCGTGGACATCGACCGCGCCGCGGTACGCAGGGCCGGGTCCGACGTGAGCGTCATCACCTACGGGGGGACGCTCACCAAGTCACTCGAAGCCGCGGAGATCCTCGCGACCGAGGGAGTCGAGGTCGAGGTGATCGACCTGCGGACGCTGCGCCCGTTGGACACGAACGCGATCCTGGAGTCCGTCGGCCGGACGCGTCGCGCCGTGGTCGTGGACGAAGGTTGGCGCAGCGGCGGGATCTCCGCCGAGATCAGTGCCCGCATCACCGAGCGGGCGTTCTACGAGCTCGACGCCCCGGTGTCGCGCCTGTGCACCGCCGAGGCGCCGATCCCGTACGCCAAGCATCTCGAGGATGCCGCGCTGCCACAGGTCGAGACGATCGCCGCCGCCGTACGAGAGGTGCTCCGTGCCGATGGGTGAGTTTCGCATGCCGTCGCTCGGCGCCGACATGGACGAAGGTCGTGTCGTCGAATGGAAGGTGAAGCCCGGTGACACCGTCCACCACGGCGACATCGTCGCAGTCGTCGACACCGACAAGGCCGACGTGGAGATCGAGGTGTTCGAAGACGGGGTTGTCGAAGAGCTCGTCGTCCCCGAGGGGGACACAGTGCCGGTCGGCACCGTGCTCGCCCGGCTGCGAGGCGCGGCTCCGGCCGGCGGACCCGAGGAGGCTCCAGCGCCCGAACCGGAGCCTCCGGCGCAACCGGCGGCGCCTCCGGAATCGATGCCGCGCCGGGAACCGGCGCCGCCCGCATCCGCCCCGACCCCCACTCGGACGCCGGACGAGGGCCGGCGCGCGCCGTCGCCCGTCGTACGCCGTCTCGCCCGCCACCTTGGTGTCGACCTGGACGACGTGCGCGGCAGCGGGCCGGGCGGGACGATCACGCGAGGTGACGTGGAGGCGGCGGGCCGGCAGAAGCCGGCCGACCAGCCACGGCTGACGGATCGGGAAGAGCCGATACCCGTCGGCTCGCACGAACGGGCTACGAAGATGCGCTCGGCGATCGGCGCGCTCATGGCGCGCTCCAAGCGTGAGATCCCGCACTACTACCTGAGCCAGACGATCGACCTCGAAGGAACGATCCAGTGGCTCGAAGCGCAGAACGCGGGCCGCTCGGTGGCGGCACGGGTGCTCCCCGCCGCGCTGCTGATCAAGGCAACGGCGCTCGCAGTCCGGGAAGTGCCGGAGCTCAACGGCTTCTTCGTCGACGGCGCCTTCCGGCCGAGCTCATCCGTGCATGTGGGCGTCGCCATCGCGCTCCGCCAAGGCGGGCTCGTCGCGCCGGCATTGCACGACGCCGACACCAAGGATCTCGACACCTTGATGCAGGAGCTGCGTGACCTCGTGAACCGCGCGCGGGCGCTCACGTTGCGAGCGTCGGAGATGGCTGATCCCACCATCACGGTCACGAACCTCGGCGACGCCGGCGTCGACTCGGTGTTCGGCGTGATCTACCCACCGCAGGTTGCGCTCGTGGGCTTCGGAGCAGTCGTCGAGCGGCCATGGGCCCAAGACGGTCTCGTGGGTGCGCACCGGCTCGTCACATCGACCCTCTCGGCCGATCATCGCGTGAGCGACGGGCACCGAGGCGCCCGCTTCCTCGCGACCATCGGTCGACTACTGAAGGAGCCCGAGCGACTGTGAACACCGACGAAGCCAGAGAAGTGATCGCCCGGATCCTCGGCCAGATCGCGCCCGAGGTCGATCTCGCGACTGTTGCGCAGGATGGCGAGCTCCAGCAGGAGCTCGATCTCGATTCGATGGACTTCCTCAACCTCGTCAACGGCATCCTCGAGTCGACGGGGATCGACATTCCCGAGCGTGACTATCCGCAGATGCAGTCGCTCGACGGCTGCGCCCGATACCTCGTGGCGCATTCGAGCGACCGGGCGCCCGGCCCCATGAGCTGAGCGCGGCGACTCGATGCCGCGCCGGTCACGCAGTCTTGCGTGGACGCCGCCTCATCTGCCGACGCTCACCAGGGGTCGTGCCACCCCACACCCCGTAGTCCTCCTTCGCCCGCAGGGCGTACTGCAGACAGTCGGCCTCGACGGAGCATTCGGAGCAGATCGACTTGGCCTCGTCGGTCTCCGACCCTTCTTCGCCTTCGGGGAAGAACGCTCGCCAACCGAGATCTCGACACCGAGCGTGTTCACGCCACCGCTCGCGGTCGTCGCGAACGTCGATCGTGGCCGCGTCGCCGTTCGCCGGGTGCTTGAGCTGCGCGTTCTCCATGTTCGCCCTCCGCCTTGTTCCTGGCCCGCACGGGTGCCGCGGCACCGATCGCAACTCGCAGGATGCTCGGATCCGGATGCGCGAGGGTCACGCACCCCCGGGCCCGCATCAGCGCGAGCATCTTCGTGTTCTCGAACATGATGTCCGCTTCCAGGTTCGGGACACCCCGCTCGGCCGCGGCTTCGACGAGCGTGTCGAGGAGATACGGGCCGAGCCACCCACGCCATGCGCTCGCCACCGTGATCCCCAGCTCACCGTTGCCGTCGGGCAGTGGCGTGAAGCTCGCTTCGCCGACGATCTCCTCCTGTCCGGCCGCATCGGTCAGCACGGCGACGAGACCGCAGCCGTGCTTGTCACCGACTGTGGCCATGTGGTCGAGGACATCACGGGACGGCTGGTACGCCGAGAAGAACCGGAGGTACCGGTCGTCGAGCGAGAGCGCTTCGTAGAGGCGGCCGAGCCCGACGGCGTCATCGCGTCGCATCGGCCGGACGGACATCATGCGGCCGTCGGGCAGGTTCACGGTCCGGGTCGCGCCCCGAGATGGACTGCTCGATTGGCCTGAGTGGATGCCCACCTTTCGTCGTTGGTGCATCGAGTCCCGGCCTCCGATCGGCTGGCGATGAAGGACGCGTGACCACGGTGGATGCAGGGCGGGTGGACGCCACCCACCCGACCACCGGCTGGCGCCCGCCGGACTTGTCGGGGGTTCGGAGGAGATCTCCGCATGAATACGCTGGCAGCCGGGAGTTGTCCTCGACAGGGTCCAAGGTCACGAATGAACACGGCCACGAAGCCCCCGAGCGGCGGGCGAGGGCGGGCATTCGGGCCCGCGTGGGCCGGAGGATGGCATTCGGTCGGTGCATGGGTGCGCGGTGGCCGGCTCGCAGTCGAGCCTCGGGTTCCTTCTCGTCGACGACCGGACGTTCCCAGTCCCGCCGGCCGTTCGCGCTGACACGGCGCTCGCCCGCTTCGCGGACATGAGATGAGCCCTCGCCCGGAATCCGGGACTTTGGTCCCTGGAAGCGCGCCCGGGGAGCGTGGACAATCTGGTTGTCCCGGTGTGGCGGGACAGCGACGCTTCGGAGGGCGGATGACTGGCATCGCGGGGCGGCAGGACTCCCTCGGGGGGTTCACTCCGAACCTGATCGAGGGTCTGCACGGAACTCCATGGGTTCTTGCCCGGACAGGTCCGGACCCGGGCAACACCGTGCTCGGCGTTCATGTGGTCTACACGGATGGAGGCGTCGTCGTCTCCGTGCGCGGCGCGCTCGATGCGACCGCCGCTCCTGCATTGCGGCGCCGCCTCCGGGAGCTGATGGCCCTTCCGATCGAGACCCTGACCCTCGAGCTCGCCGACGTGAGCGGTATCGACCGTGCCGGTGTGGGCGTCTTGAACGCCCTCGGGCTCGACGCCGCGGAACGGGGGATCGTGTTCGTGCTCGAAGCTGTTCCGCCTGGAGCGCGTCCCGTCCTCGCGATCGCCGGGACCGCGTCCGCGTCGATTTCGAACGTCAGCGAGAGCGGCGCGCGCTCCCGAGACGTGGAAGAGACCCGCGTGAACCCAAGGGACCTTCGGCCCTGGTGAGGCGCGGCGAGGTGAGTTGATAGTGGAGCGATGCTCCGGGCGCTCCAACTTCGCGATGGATGATCGAGCGAAGTCGCCAATGCTTCTTGTTGCGGACGCGGTGCGGAAGGTCTATCGCACCGGAGCGGGTGAAGTTGTTGCCTTGCGTGATGTGAGCCTGACCGTGGGCGACGGTGAATTCGTTGCGGTCATGGGACCGTCAGGTTCGGGGAAGACGACGCTGCTCAACTGCTTGTCCGGCCTGGATGACATCAACGGCGGACACGTGATGCTCGACGGCGAGCGGCTGCACGATCTCAGCGACGCGGCGCGCACGCGCAACCGGGCGGCCTCGATGGGGTTCGTCTTCCAGCAGTTCAATCTCATCCCGGTGCTGACGGCCGTGGAGAA
>JADGON010000169.1 GCA_017882945.1 Acidimicrobiia bacterium
GGCGCCGTCGTGGTCGTCTCGAGCGGTCGCGTGGTCGTCGTGGTCGTCGGCAACGTCGTCGTGGTCTCGGGAAGGGTCGTGGTGGTCGTCGGGGTCGACGTCTTGTGCTGCGCCGTCGCCGCCGCGATCGCGACGCCGACCCCGGCACCGGCGAGCAGCAGGAGAAACGCGATCAGCCAGACGCGGCCGGTGCTCATCCGCTGGCCATCGCCATGAAGGCTCGAAGCTCGCGCGGCACGTCGGGACCGATCGGCGCGTAGAGGATCTCGGTCGTGCCCGCCTCCGCGGTGGCGTCAAGCCGGGCGCGCAGGACGTCCGCCTCCCCGGTCCAGGTGAACGCCGTCAGTCCCTCGCCGGAGAGCAGCGGCCGGTCGCGCTCGGTCACCCCGACGATGTGGTCTTCGTGGAGCGCGAGGTGGCGGGTGTGGGAAGGAATGAGCTCCAGCGCGGCACGCCACTCCCGGCCGCCGGGGAGCGAGTCCACCAGCTCAGGATCCGACTCGTACATGCCGTGGTACACGACCGTGAGCGCGGGACCGGCCGCCCCATAAGCCCGCTCCGAGTCCGGCGACTCACCCGGGTCGAGCACCGTGCCGAACGCGAGCAGCGCGCACCAGGGGAACTCGGGGTAGCTCCCGAAGATGCTCATGACCCCGTCGCCGAGCTCATGCGCGACTGCGAAGCCTTTCGGACCGTTCGCGGCCACGAGGATCGGCACCGAGAGTGGACGCTTCGGCAGGTAGCCGTCGGGCGGGATCATCTTGACGATCGCTCCGTCGATGACCATCGCCTCGCCCTCGAGGAGACCGCGCACCGCCGCGATGTAGTTGCGGGTGTCGGTCCAGCGCATCGCCTTCTGCCCGAGCGCCATGCGACCGGTGAAGCCGGTGCCGATCGCGACGACGACTCTCCCCGGGGCGATGGCTTCGAGCGTGGCGATCGCGCTTGCCTGGGTCAGGGGGTGGCGCAAGCCGGGGACGAGGACCGCAGGACCGATCGCCACCCGCTCGGTGTGCTGGGCGACCTGAGCCAGAGTGACCCAGACGTCGGGATACAGCGCGGGCGAGTCGTAGAGCCACACCCGTTCGTACCCGAGCTCCTCGGCCACGCGGGCATGCTCGACCACGTCCGGACCGGGTGGGAACGCACACGAGATCTGGAGCGCGCTCAACGTCCCTCCGGCCAGTCATAGGTGCTCGGACGGCGGTTCGAGAGACTCGGGATCCGCTCCCGCACCTCGCGTTGGCCGTCGAGGTCCAGATCCGCGGTGATGAAGCACTCGGAATCGGGTGCCTGCGCGAGCACGACGCCCCAGGGGTCGACGATCATCGATCGGCCGTGCCACAGGAGGTTCGGCGTGCTCGCACCGCGCTGGTCGGGCGCGATCACGAACACCTGGTTCTCGATCGCCCGGGCGCGCAGCAGCGGCTCCCAGTGGTCCTTGCCGGTCGGCGCGGTGAACGCGGACGGCAGCGTCACCGCGTTGGCGCCGCGCAGCGCCTGGATCCGGAACTCCTCGGGAAACCGCAGGTCGTAACAGATGGACATCCCGATCCGGAGCGGCCCGGCGTCGGCGACGACGATCTCCTCGCCGGGCTTGACCGTCGCGGACTCCTGGTACGTGAAGCCCTCGACGTTGACGTCGAACAGATGGATCTTGCGGTAGGTCGCGACGATCTCGCCGTCCGGCGCGATGAGACACGACGTGTTGGCGTGCTTCTCCGCGCCGTCGATCCGCTCGGTGATGCTGCCTGCGAGCAGCCACACCCCGAGCGTCTGCGCGTTCGCCCGGGCCCACGTGATCGTCGGACCGTCGAGGGGCTCCGCTCCGTCGCGCAGCTCGCGCGCACTGCCCCAGAGGTTGAACAGCTCGGGCAGTGCGATCAGCTCGGCCCCGGCATCGGCGGCCGCGTCGATGAGCGCACCGGCCGCGACGAGGTTGCGAGCCTTGTCGGGGGTCGAGGTGAGCTGGATCGCCGCGACGCGCATCCTCGCGACGTTACGCGGATCTGCGGGTCACGAATTCGGCGCGAGGCAGGGTGCGCCCGAACAGGTGTCGAACAGCGCGCCGCCGGGCTCGAGGAACTCCGACTTCTGCAGCTGCGCCGCGGGGGTACGCCTCGGGTTCTCGTGCGGGTCCGGGCCGTAGGCAGGTTCGGTCGGCGCGATGTTGCCGAGCGGCGGGGCCGGGTTCCCACTGTCCCAGTAGACGATGGCCGAACCGGTCCACGGCAGCGTTGGCACCGCGGGGATCCCCCAGAGCGGCACGACGTCGGGGCTCCGACCGGGGGCCAGCGCCGGCTGCAGGACGCGCGCGCCGATCGTGCGCGCCTCGATCTCCGCAGTCACGTTCGCCACCTGGTGATCTCCGAATGCGACGTGCATCAATACCTGGTGCGCGGGCGTCCCCGGATACGGATCGTCCGTCATGTGCTCGGCATAGCCGTCTGCCTCCGCGCGGTCCCAGAGCATCTGCAGCACCGAGAAGCCGACGATGCGATCCATCTCGTCGGGGTAGGCGGGGTCCAGGATCAGCGCATAGGTGGAGAAGTCCGAGCTCCGTTGCAACAAGGTGCTGTAGTTCATCCCGGGCACGCCGAGCACCGCGCGGGTCCACTCGGTGGAGATGGCGGTCACGGCCCCGCCGAGGATCCCGCCCTGGCTGTTGCCGTCGTAGAAGACGGTGCCGTCGAGCACGGGTGTGTGCGCGGCGCCGGCCTGGAACGCGGGGTTCGACGCGAAGCCACGCGAATCCTTGAGCAACCGCGCGAGGAAGAGGAAGTTGAGGAACCCCTGCTGCGTCCGATCCGCGACCTTCGGGAAGTTCGAGAGATCCTGGAGCGCGGCGACCGCGGCACCGATGTCATCCTCGGAGAAGCCGGCCCACTTCGTCGCGCAGTACACGAGATTGTGCGCGTTGCCCATCGTGCGGACGTTCCCCGCGTTGACTTCGTCGTTGCTGCCGAGGAGGCCATGGCCGTAGACACCGCCGCGCGCGGGGTGGACCGGATCGTTCCCATCAGCCGTCGTCGAACGCGGGATGTTGCAGATGAATCCGGCCGTGAAGTCGCCGGTCCGAACCGGGAGCGCGTCCGGTCCGGCTCCCGGTGCGTACGCGAACCCGTTCCCGGCGCTGCCGTCACCGGTCAGATAGCTCGGGACCGTGAAGGTGCCGGTGACCCGGCGGTAGATCTGGTCGTCCACGTTGTCCTGCACCTGGGTGACCGTGAACTGGGGAGCACCGCCGTGCAGCGAGGCGAACGCGTCGTCACGGATGTGAAGCATCCGGCTCGCCAGGTTGTTCGTGCTCGCGACCGTGAAGTCCCACGCGAGATAGAGGTCGTTCCGCTGCCAGCCCGCCTCCTCGACGTCGCCGAGCACGTGCTCGAGGTGGGATCGCCGGGCCTCGATCGCCCACGAGAACGTCGGGATGCGGTCCCGGTAGAGCTGGAAGCCACGCCCGGCCGGGATGCTCGCGCCGGTTGCGTCGCGCATCCCCCGCAGCGCGACGACGTAGCGGTGACCTTCGATCAGGTTGCGCGCGGGCCGGATGATGAGCGCGCGCTGGTTCGCCGGGTTCGCCTGTGCGTCGAGCTCGGCGAAGAACGGCCAGTGCCGTCCAGTGGTGGCGTCGAGCAGGAGGATCGGCTGGTCCGGTCGCAGCGATGCACCGATGTCGGTGATCGGGGCCGCGCCACTGCGCGCCAGGTCGAGACCGGGGACGTACGTGACGATCATCGCTCCGGGGCTGAAGCCGTCGTTGCGGTTCCACTCGGTGGGGTTCACGCGAACACCGGACGAGTTGGCGGTCATCGACGCGGGATCGAAGTGCACGCGCCGGCCGGTCGGGGTCGTGGTGTCGCGCACGGTGAAGAAGTCGTTCGGGAACGGCATGAGGCACTTGGCCGGTGCCAGCACGTCGCAGCGGCTCGCGATCGTGAGGTCCAGCGCCGGCTCCCACGAGAACGTGCTCGAACCTTGCTCGCTCCCGAAGCCGAGCCCGTGGTCAGCCTGATCCCCGTGCCACCAGTGCCCCCGCCGGCTCGCGACGGCCTCGATCGTGGTGAGGCCGGGCCGCAGATCGGCCGCGTGCAGCATGGTGGTCGCGCCAGTGTCATCACGGGTGAGTCGGCTCGTGATCTCACGACGGTCGCCGTGCCATGGGTCGCCGGTGACGAGCCAGACCCGCAACGAGCCCACATCGAAGCCGCGATCCAGCCGGACGTCGACCGGGACCTCCCCGGACGCCGGCGCCTGGCTCCGCCCTGCGGGTGCCACCACGTGCACACCGGTCGGTGCGCCGGGCCCCGAGCCGTGATCTTGGAGGTGACACCCTGCGAGCACCATCCCCGCGATGGCGAGCAGTGCTGCCGCGCCCAAGGTCCGACCCAAGCTGATGCGCACCGGTTCCCCCCAACTCCCCGGACCTGAACGCGGTCTGCGAGATCACCGACACTAACGGCGCGCCCGGTCCCGTGCCAGAGGGCTCGCATGCGGACGCCGGGCCTGACCGAGCCACTCCCGGTAGCCTCCCGGCTCGTGCGCAGAACCCTCGTCCTCCTGCTGGTCGTGAGCCTCGGAGCCGGAGTGCTCGCCCTCGGATCGACCGCCGCCGGAGCCGCGCCGCCCAAGCTGAAGATCATCCCGCTCTCGACCAGGGCGGGCGACGTCACCGGGGGCAACCTCCTCGTCAAGCTGCGGACCACCGCGAGCAACCCCCGCTTCTCGGTGGACGGGAAAGCCGCGACCGTGAAGCCGCTGGGCCAGGCGTGGCTCGTGGGCGGGCTCCCGCTGGGATCGAGCCGGATCAAGGCAACGGCCGGCGGGGAGACCGCCACCCTCGACGTCGTCAACCACCGCACGAGCGGACCGGTGTTCTCCGGCCCGTACCTGCCGTTGCTCTGCGTCGTCCCATCGGTCGCGAAGGAAGCTTCGAAGGACACCACCTGCGACGCGCCGGCCACGACCGAGTACCTCTACAAGAAGACCACGGGCGGCTTCGCCCCGCTTCCTGCAGGAACGAACCAGCTCCCTGCGGACGGCGCGGCCGCGAGCGTGAAGGGTCGGTCGGTTCCCTACGTCGTCCGGGTCGAACGCGGGGTGATCAACCGCACGCCCTACTCCTTCGCGGTCCTCACGGACCTCAGCGCCTGGAACCAACGCCTCGTCTACGAGTTCGGCGGTGGCTGCGGCACGCAGTACTCGCAAGGCTCGCCGCTCGGCACCGACGTCGTCGACGACTCGCTGCTGAGCCAGGGCTACGCAGTCGCGACCGCGAACTTCAACACGTTCCAGACATCGTGTAACGACGTGCTCTCGGCGGAAACCGCGATGATGGTAAAGGAGCACCTTGCCGAGACGATCGGCGCGCCACGATTCACGATCGGCGCCGGTGCGTCGGGTGGCGCGATCCAGCAGCTGATGATCGCGCAGAACTACCCCGGGATCCTCGACGCGCTCTCACCGGTGATCCCGTTCCCGGACGCGATCTCGATCGCGCCCGGTGTCTCCGACTGCGGGCTGCTCGCGCACTTCTACTCGGGATCCGGACAGACCTTCACGCCCGAGCAGCGCGCCGCGATCGACGGGCATCTCAGCGCCGGGACGTGCGCGCTGTGGATCTCTTCGTTCCTCTCCACCATCGATCCCAACGTCGGCTGTGATCCTCGGATCCCCAAGAGCCAGATCTTCTCGGCCACCAATCCGAAGGGGATCCGCTGCACGCTCCAGGACCTGAACCGCAACGAGTTCGGGATCGACCCGAGGACCGGATACGCGAATCGGCCGCTCGACAACGTCGGCGTGCAGTACGGGCTCAAGGCCCTGAACGCGGGGACGATCTCGGTGGATCAATTCCTCGAGCTCAACCGGGGCATCGGCGGCTACGACATCAACGGTCGGCCCGTCGCCACACGCGAGCGCGCCACGTCGAGCGAGGTCCGGCGCGCGTACGCGACCGGCCGGGTGCTCTCCGGCGCCGGACTCCGCACCGTTCCGATCATCACGGTCAACCTCTACAGCGACCCGTACGGTGACATCCACGACCGTCTCCGCCTGTTCACGATCCGGGAGCGGCTCCGCGACAAGTCCGGGAAGGTCGATGCCAACGAGGTCATCTGGACCCGACCATCGTCCGGGAACATCGCGGCCGCGCTGACGGGCACCGCGTTCAACCCCGCCGCTGCCGTCGCACTGCTCGATCGCTGGCTCACCAACGGCTACCGGCCGATCGAAGCGGTCGACAACTGCACCGATGCCAACGGCAAGCTGATCAGTGGACCGAAGATCTATGAGAAGCCGGGTCCGTGCCGCGACCTCTATCCGGTATTCGGCGATCCCCGCACCGCGGCGGGCGCGCCCTTGATCAACGACCGCTTGAAGTGCCAGCGCCGCGACGTCGACCTGAAGCAGTACAAGGTGAAGCTCACGGCCCAGCAGGCGGCCAAGCTGCGCGAGATCTTCGCCTCCGGAGTGTGCGACTGGCGCAAGCCCGGCGTCGGCCAGGTTCCCCTGGCCGCCACCTGGATCAACTACGGCAAGCCCCCGTTCATCAGCCCCGAGAAGAAGTAGCTCCCAGGGTTCCGGACGAGCCCTGCGCGGCGCGGCGGGCGAGGCCGCGGGCGAAGCTGGTGAGGGTGCTGCGGAGGAAGCGTTCGAGGAATGGGCCGGAACCGCGCCACTTCGGGACGAGCAGGGCGCGCCAGGTGATGAGCGTCCCCTCGCCGTCGGCGCTCAGGTGCACGTCGGCTCGGTAGCGCTCGACGGGGAGACCCGACAAGAGGATGTAGGCGA
>JADGON010000170.1 GCA_017882945.1 Acidimicrobiia bacterium
GTCTCGTGCATGCCCGCGAAGGAGGTGTCCGCGGTGTCCTCCACGGTGGCTGAGGACCGCACCGCCACCTTCACGTCGGGACCCAGGCGGTGATACGCCTCGAGGATCGACTCGCGGATCGCGTCAGCGATCCCCGCTCGGCGCACGAGCTCGTGGCCGCGTGCGGCGCGCTCGCGGATCTGCACCAGATCGTCCGGATCGAGGTCCTCGACCAGCGCCGCCAGCTCGGCGCGGACGCCGGCCGCGGCCATCGCCT
Organism: Acidimicrobiia bacterium; assembly: GCA_017882945.1. Taxonomy (GTDB): domain Bacteria; phylum Actinomycetota; class Acidimicrobiia; order IMCC26256; family JAENVU01; genus Chersky-806. Next base: position 257 of record JADGON010000170.1, read on the forward strand.
CCGCGTACGCGCCGGCCAGGATGACGAAGCCCGGCGGTACGGGGAGCCCCGCGGCGGTGAGCTCCCCGAGATTGGCGCCCTTGCCTCCCGCTCGGGCGGTGTCACCCGCGGTGAGCTCGGCGAACCACGCGACGAGGGGCTCGGAAGGCGCGGCGGCCCGGCTCACGAGGGCGCCGCCTGGCTCGGCGTGGTCGCCAGACGCACGATGTCCTCGAGCCGGAGCGCGCCGACGACTTCGCCGTTCGCGTGGACGACCACGGCATGGCCCGGCGCCGCCTCGACCAGCTCGAGCACGTCGTCGTCCAGCGCGGCGTCCACGTCGACCACCGGAGCATCACGGCTCGCGGAGGGGTCGAGCACCGACGCCGGCGCCATCGCTTCACGGACCCGATGCCCACGAAGGCGCGCGTGCACGATCGTGGCCGCCTCTTCGGCGGACGCGCCGAGATAGACGAAGAGGCCGATCAGCAGGAGCCACACGTCGAAGAGGAATCCGGCGATCATGAGGCCGCCGGCGAGCACGTGGCCGACGCGTGTGGCAACGCGTGTCGCAGTCTCGAGATCACGATCGCGTTCGAGCAGCGATCGGAGCACCCGCCCGCCGTCGAGCGGGAATGCCGGGAGAAGATTGAAGGCCCCGAGTATCAGGTTCAACCAGGCGAGCCGGGCCAGCCATGATCCCGATACGAAATCGAGTGGGAGCAACGAGTGCCCGGTTGCCATGCACAACGCGGCCGCGAGGACGCCGAGGACGATGCTCGTCATGGGTCCGACGATGGCAATCGCAAACTCGTCTTGCGGCGACTCGGGCAGCTTGCGCAGCTTCGAGACACCGCCGAGCGGGAAGAGCAGGATCTCGTCCACCTGCGCGCCGCGGCTCCGGGCCACGAAGCAGTGCGACAGCTCGTGCACCACGACGCAGGAGAAGATCGCCACGAGCCAACCCACGCTCACGAGGGCGCTCTCCACGCCGGCTTCGGGGGCTGCGGCCACGAACAGCGCGACCAGGACCAGGAACGAGACGTGGACCCGGATCTCGATGCCGGCAACCCGCCCGACCGCAAACGACCAGTGGTGCGGCCTCGCCAATCGGCTGCGATCCTGCTCGCCAGTCATCCTCCGACGGTACCGAGACTGATGGGAGAGCCATAGAGGCGAAGGTCCTCAGCGAACGAGATCGCGCCGTTCGAAGACCAGGACCGTCGCCAGCACCGTTGCTGCGCACCAGCCGAAGAGGACGGCGTAGTTCGCAGCCGGAAGCCCGTTCGAAAGCGGATGCGTCCCGGTCGCGTGATAGAGCGGCGAGGCGAGACGGAACGGCTCGAGCCACGAGACCAGCCCGGCCAGGCCCACGACGAGGTACGCCGCCGTGAACAGCGCGGCGGGCGCGGCGAGCGCGAGCGTGCGCGAGGCCGTTGCCGCACCCGCGAGCATCGCGAGCGCACCGAAGCCGTAGGCGAGCAGGGCCGCGCCGAGGCAGGCGATCGCGAGGTTCACCACCCCGACGCGGAGATCGACCGCCGGATCCATGACCAGCAGCATCACGAAGACGACGGCGGCGAGCGCACCAACGGTGACCCCCATCCCGACCGCCTTCTCCGCCACGACGCGCCGCCGCGTGATGGGGTTGGCGAGCAGGAGGTCGAGCGTGCCGCGCTCCTGCTCCCCGGCGAGGGCGCCGACACCGAAGGCGATGGCGGCAATCGTCAGGAGCGCAGGGATGATCAACGAGAACAGCTCGACCTCGAGGTAGCCGCGGCCAGTGGAGAAGTTGAATGCCTGCGCGCCTCCGAAGAACGCCTTGAGCTCCTTCGGATAGCTGGCCACCGCACGCTGGAGGTCGGAGCTCTGAACGGACGGGAAGAAGCTGGTCTGGAGCACGACGTATCCCGCGATGCCCAGGGCCCAGCCGACGAGTCCACGCCGACGATCCCGCAACCCTCGCTCAGTGACGAGCAGCGCCATTGCTTTCCTCACCTTCGTAGTAGTGGAGGAACAGGTCATCGAGGTCAGCCGGCGCGCTGACCAGATCGACCACGTCGTGTTGTGCCGCGAGCTTGACCAGCGGGTCGGCATTGCCCGAGAGCTGGAGATGGAGCACCGGCCCTTCGACGGTCACGGAGCGAACGCCGGCCAGGGCAGCGAACGCATCGGCGTCGAACGAGCCGGCGAACCGGATGGTCACATCCCGGACCGCGCGCGCTCGAATGGCGTCGACGTCCTCGATCGCGACCAGACGGCCTTCGCGGATGATCGCGACGTGGTCGCAGAGGTGCTGCACCTCGTCGAGCACGTGCGACGAGAGGAAGACGGTGGCGCCCGAAGCCGTCGTCTCCCGGCAGAGCTCCTGGAACTCGTGCTGTACGAGCGGATCCAGTCCCGAGGTCGGTTCGTCGAGCACGAGAAGCTCCGGTCGGTGCATGAATGCCTGCACCACCGCGATCTTCTGCCGGTTGCCACGCGACAGCTGGCGGATGGGCCGATCGGGATCGATCGCGAATCGCTCGATGAGCGCGTCGAGGTAGGGGCGGTCGACGCCACCTCGGAGCCGGCCCAACCAGTCCAGGAGGTCCCGGCCGGTGATCCGGTCGTAGAGCGCCGGGTCACCCGGCAGATAGCCGATCCGGCGGTGGATCTCCACGCTGTCGCGCCGGGAGTCGAGCCCGAGCACGACGGCGTCACCCGACGTCGGGCGGAGGAAGTCGAGGAGGATCCGGATCGTCGTGGTCTTGCCGGCCCCGTTCGGACCGAGGAAGCCGAAGATCGTGCCGGACGGGACGGAGAGATCGAGGTCGACGACGCCGCGAGCGCGACCGTACGACTTCGTCAGTGACTCGGTCCTGATCGCGTCCACGGCTACATCGTCGCATTCACTGGGCTCAACCGCCGCCGCTTCCGAGCGTCTTCTTCAGGCCGGCGGCCAGCTCCCTTTGCTCGGCCGGAGTGAGCTTGGCGTTGCTGTGCATGCCAAGCCACGTGTAGTAGCTCGGCGGCATCGATCCGTTGACGACGGTCTCGACCGCGTCGCCGCTCCCACCGTGGCCCGGTCCCCACTCCTGGAAGTTCAGCGAGGCGCGTCCGTCCTTCACGTGCTTGGTGATCCACCACGACAGCGGCGCGACGTCCTCCCACCACGTGGTGTGCGTCTCGTTGCTGTGACAGTCGAAGCACGCGGCGACTGCGAGCTGCCGCGTCCGCGGGCTATCCCATTTCGGTTCTGCACCAACCGCTGGGTTCGTCACGCGGTACGGGATGAGCTGGATCACGACGAACGCGACGACCGCGATCGAGACCGCGACGAGCACCTGCCTCAGCCATTTCTTCATGCCCGTTGTTCTACCGGTCCGGGCGAGCCGCTACGACGGGCTCTCGACCCGCGACCTCGGGACCTTTGGCCCTGACCGTCGAGATGACGTGAAGCACAGGCTGAGTTGTCCGATCAGCCGAATGCGGGGGGCATCATGTCCGAACCGACGGTCCGCACCCGCCGGGCCGACCTCGGCATCTCGATGGCAACCGCGTCATGAACACCCTCCATGTCGATTCCGAGGTCGGAGTGCTCGAGCGGGTGCTGTTGCACCGGCCCGACCTCGAGCTCCAGCGCGTCACCCCGACGAACGCCGCGGAGCTGCTCTTCGACGACGTGCTCTGGGTGAAGCGGGCCCGTCAGGAGCACGATGCGTTCGCCGACACGCTGCGCGACGCGGGCGTCGAGGTCCTGTTGGTCGGTGA
>JADGON010000171.1 GCA_017882945.1 Acidimicrobiia bacterium
CGCCAGTACTGCTCCTCGAGGATGTGGTCGTCGATCCAGCCGCTCCCGGGCACCTGGAGCAGCGGGTGGTTGAGCAGGAACAGGAAGACGCCGCCCGGCGCGAGGCTCCGCGCCACCTCGCCGAGCGCGCCGTCGACATCGGTGATGTGCTCGAAGACGAGGCAGGCCACGACCGCGTCGAAGGACGCATCCGCCACGGGGAGCGCGTTCGCCTGACCCCGCACGTACCGCGGCCCCCCGGCCCGCTCACGCGCGACCACCAGCTGGGCAGCTGCGGGCTCGACTCCGACGACGGACGACCCCTCGACGGTTGCGGCGATGTGACGCGCGACCTGGCCCTCCCCACACCCGACGTCCAACACGCGCGTTGCCCCCTGCAGGTGCTCCGCGACGATCGGCAGCATCTGCTCTTCGTATTCCGGGTCGGCGCCTTCGGTGAACTGGTCCTGCCACCAGCGGGCGTTGGCTTCCCAGGGATCGGGTCCCTCGTCGGTCAAACGCCGAGCACCGCAGCGAGGTACTGGCCGGTCCATGAGCCCGCCGTCTTGGCCACCTGCTCCGGCGTGCCTTCGGCGACGACCCGCCCGCCTCCGTCACCGCCCTCGGGACCGAGGTCCACCAACCAGTCGCACGACTTGATGACGTCGAGGTTGTGCTCGATGACGAGGATCGTGTTCCCGGTGTCCACCAGCCGCTGCAGCACGCCGAGCAACCGGCTGACGTCCTCGAAGTGCAGCCCGGTCGTCGGCTCGTCGAGGATGTAGATCGTCCGACCCGTCGAACGCTTCCCCAGCTCGGTCGCGAGCTTGACCCGCTGCGCCTCGCCACCGGAGAGCGTCGGCGCCGGCTGGCCGAGTCGCACGTAGCCGAGCCCGACGTCTACCAAGGTCTGCAGCCACCGCGCGATCGTCGGCTGGTTCTCGAAGAAGTGGACCCCCTCTTCGCAGGACAGGTCCAGGATCTCGGCGATGTTCTTGCCCTTGAACGTGATGTCGAGCGTGTCGCGGTTGTACCGCGCGCCCTTGCACACCTCGCACGGCACGTACACGTCGGGGAGGAAGTGCATCTCGATCTTGATCGTGCCGTCGCCCGCGCACGCCTCGCACCGACCGCCCTTCACGTTGAAGGAGAACCGGCCGGGCTGGTACCCACGCACCTTCGCTTCCGGAGTCGCGGCGAACAGGGTGCGGACCTTGTCGAACACGCCGGTGTACGTGGCCGGGTTCGACCGGGGCGTACGACCGATCGGCGACTGGTCGATGTTGATGACCTTGTCGAGCGCGTCGACACCCTCGATCGACTTGTGCTTCCCGGGCACGGTGCGCGACCGGTAGACCTTCTGCATCAGCGACCGGTAGAGGATGTCGTTCACGAGCGTGCTCTTGCCGCTACCGCTCACCCCGGTGATCCCGACGAAGCAGCCGAGCGGGAGGCTCACGTCGATGTTGTCGAGGTTGTGCTCCCGCGCGCCCCGCACCTTGATCCAGGCGTCGCCGGGCTCACGTCGGCGCTCCGGCACCTCGATCGTCTTCTCGCCCGAGAGGTACTGGCCGGTGATCGAACGGGGCTCCGCGAGCACATCCGCGAGTGAACCCGCGACCACGATCTCGCCGCCGTGCTCCCCCGCGCCCGGGCCGATGTCCACGATGTGGTCCGCGACGCGGATGGTCTCCTCGTCGTGCTCGACCACGAGCACGGTGTTGCCGAGATCGCGGAGCCGGATCATCGTGTCGATGAGCCGCTGGTTGTCCCGCTGGTGCAGACCGATCGACGGCTCGTCGAGCACGTACAGCACGCCCACGAGACCGCTGCCGATCTGGCTCGCGAGCCTGATCCGCTGCGCCTCACCGCCGGCGAGCGTGCCGGCGTTCCGGTTCAGGCTCAGGTAGTCCAGCCCCACGTCGAGCAGGAACCGCAGCCGCTCGTTGACCTCCTTGAGCACCCGCTCCGCGATCAGCCGCTCGCGCTCGTTCAGTTGGATCTCGGCGAAGAAGGCCGCGGTCTTGCGAATCGAGAGGTTGCCGACCTCGGAGATGTTCCGGTCCGCGATCGTGACACCGAGTGACGCGGGACGCAGGCGCGCGCCGTCGCACGCGGTGCACGGCACCTCCCGCATGTACCCCTCGATCTGCTCGCGGCTGCGGTCACTGTCCGCTTCGGTGTGCCGGCGCTCCAGCCAGGGGATCACGCCCTCGTACCGGGTGCGGTACTCCCGCTTGCGTCCGTACCGGTTCTTGTAGCGGACGAGCACCTGGGTCTTGCCCGCGCCGTAGAGCACGACCTTCTGCTGGGCCTTCGTGAGACGCTTCCACGGGGTCTCGACCGAGAACCCGTACTCGTCGCCCACCGCGTCGAGCACGCGGTTGAAGTACTCACCGCGGTAGCCACTCCACGGGGTGAGCGCGCCTTCACGGATCGACAGGTCGTCGTCGCCGACGATGAGCTCGGGGTCGACCTCGAAGCGAGTGCCCAGGCCGTCGCACCGTTCGCACGCGCCGTAGGGCGAGTTGAAGGAGAAGTTCCGCGGTGCGAGCTCGTCGAAGGACAGTCCGTCGTAGGTGCACGCGAGGTGCTCCGAGAACGTCAGCGTCTCGGGCTCCGCGCCGGCCTCCCCGTCCTTCGGGACGATCTCGACCTCCGCGACCCCTTCGGCGAGGCGCAGCGCGGTCTCCAGCGAGTCGGTGAGCCGACGTTCGATCCCCGACCGCCGCACCAGCCGGTCCACGACGATCTCGATCGTGTGGTTCTCGTAACGGGCGAGGCGGTCCTTGGTCCGCTCCGAGAGCTCGACGACCTCGCCGTCGATGCGGGCGCGGGTGAAGCCCTGCTTGGACAGCTCCGTGAGCAGGCCCTCGTACTCCCCCTTGCGACCGCGCACGACCGGCGCGAGCACCTGGAACCGCGTCCCGTCGGGCAGCTGCAGCACGCGATCCACGATCTGCTGCGGGGTCTGGCGCGTGATCACCCGGCCGCACTTCGGGCAGTGCGGGATGCCGATGCGCGCGTAGAGCAGGCGCAGGTAGTCGTAGATCTCGGTGATGGTGCCGACGGTGGAGCGCGGGTTGCGGCTGGCCGACTTCTGGTCGATCGAGATCGCGGGTGAGAGGCCCTCGATGAAGTCGACGTCGGGCTTGTCCATCTGACCGAGGAACTGGCGCGCGTACGACGACAGCGACTCGACGTAGCGCCGCTGACCCTCCGCGTAGATCGTGTCGAACGCGAGAGACGACTTCCCCGAGCCGGACAGCCCGGTGAGGACGACGAGCTGATCGCGCGGGAGATCGATATCAACGTCCCGGAGGTTGTGCTCGCGCGCGCCGCGGACCGAGATCAGGTTCGGCTCGCCGGCCGGCACCGTCGGTGGCGGCCGGCGTACTGGCTTCGTCGCGGTCTTGGTGGCGGTCTTCGCCACCGACTTCGCGGCCGTGGTCTTGGACGCCGCCGTCTTCGCGCCGCCCTTGGGTGCGGCCTTCGTGACGCTCTTCGACGCAGCTTTCGCCCGCGCCGAGGCCTTGGTCCGCTTGGCGCTGCCCTCGCTGCTCGTCTGCGTTGCTCGCCGCTCCGCCATCGCCTCGGCAGTCTACTTCCGTCGAACAGGTGTTTGGGGTATCGGCAACCCGGTCAGCTCACGGCCTTGAGCTCGCGCTTGAGCTCGTTGACCTCGTCCCGCAAGCGGGCCGCCTCTTCGAAGCGCATGTCCTTCGCGGCTTCGTGCATCTCTTCTTGGAGCGTGAGGATCAGGCGACCGAGCTCCTCGGGCGGCACGCCGCGCATGTCGGCGAACACCGCGCTGCCCTGCTTGCTCCGGCCCCGCCCGCGACCACGCGAGGACTTCGGGTCGTCCGAGTCGCGGAGGCGCACCATCTCGAGGATGTCCGTGACCTTCTTGCGAATCGTCTGCGGGTCGATGCCGTGCTCCGCGTTGTAGTCGAGCTGCCGCTTGCGGCGGCGGTTCGTCTCGCTGATCGCGTGGCGCATCGAGTCGGTCATCTGGTCCGCGTACATCACGACCTGGCCGTCGACGTTCCGAGCCGCGCGCCCGATCATCTGGATGAGGCTCGTCGCCGAACGGAGGAACCCCTCCTTGTCCGCGTCGAGGATCGACACGAGCGACACCTCGGGCAGGTCCAAGCCCTCACGGAGCAGGTTGATCCCGACCAGCACGTCGTACTCCCCGAGCCGCAGGGAGCGAAGCAGCTCGACGCGCTCCAGGGTGTCCACCTCGCTGTGCAGGTAGCGCACCCGGATGCCGAGCTCGAGGAGGTAGTCGGTCAGGTCTTCGGACATCTTCTTGGTCAACGTGGTCACGAGGACCCGCTGGTCGTTCTCGGCCCGCTTGTTGATCTCCGCCACCAGGTCGTCGATCTGGCCCTTCGTCGGCCGGACGATGACCTCGGGGTCCATCAGGCCGGTCGGTCGCACGATCTGCTCCACGACCTGGGTGGACACCTTCATCTCGTACGGGCTCGGCGTGGCCGACATGAACACGACCTGGTTCACCTTCTCGCCGAACTCCTCGAACCGCAGGGGCCGGTTGTCCATCGCGGACGGCAGGCGGAAGCCGTGCTCGACCAGCGTCTCCTTGCGGGAGCGGTCGCCTTCGAACTGCCCGTGGAGCTGGGGGATCGTGACGTGGCTCTCGTCCAGCACGCAGAGGAAGTCGTCCGGGAAGTAGTCGAGCAGCGTGTAGGGCGCCTGGCCCGCGGCGCGACCGTCCAGGAACCGTGAGTAGTTCTCGATCCCGGAGCAGAACCCGACCTCGCGCATCATCTCGAGGTCGTAGGTCGTCCGCATCCGCAGCCGCTGGGCCTCGAGCAGCTTGTTGCGGTCCTCGAGGTACTTCAGGCGCTGGGCGAGCTCGGCCTCGATGCCCTCCACCGCGATCCGCATCTGCTCTTCCTGGGTCACGTAGTGCGACGCCGGGAACAGCACGAGCGTGTCCAGCTCCTCGAAGATCTCTCCCGTCAACGGATCCACCGACGCGATCCGCTCGACCTCGTCGCCGAACAGCTGGACCCGGATCCCCCGCTCCTCGTACGCGGGGAAGATCTCGATCGTGTCGCCCCGGACCCGGAACTTGTTGCGCACGAACGACATGTCGTTGCGCTCGTACTGCAGCTCGACGAGCCGGCGCAGGATCGCCCGCTGGTCCCGCTCCTCGCCCACGTTCAGGGTGAGCAGCTGCTGGGAGTACATCTCCGGAGAGCCCAGCCCGTAGATCGCGGAGACGCTGGCGACGATCACCACGTCGCGCCGGCTCAGCAGCGCGCTCGTGGCCGAATGGCGCAAGCGGTCGATCTCGTCGTTGATCGACGAGTCCTTCTCGATGAACGTGTCGGTCGAGGGCAGGTACGCCTCGGGCTGGTAGTAGTCGTAGTACGAGACGAAGTACTCGACCCGGTTCTTGGGGAAGAACTCGCGGAACTCCGAGGCCAGCTGCGCGGCCAGGCTCTTGTTCGGTGCCAGGATCAGGGTGGGCCGCTGGATCTCGGCGATGAGGCCCGCCACCGTGAAGGACTTTCCGGAGCCGGTGATGCCCAGAAGGGTCTGGTAGGTGTCCCCGCGCTCGATCCCCGCGGCCAGCTCGGCGATGGCGCGCGGCTGGTCCCCGGCCGGGGCGAAATCAGAGACGAGCTCGAAGTCGGGCACTGCCATGACCCTAACGGCAGGGTGGGACAGTTACTTCCCCGACTCGCCCTTCCCCGCCGCCTTGGACCGCAGGTCGTTCCAGACCTCGTCGACCTGCGCCGCGAGCTGCTCGCGGGTGCCGCCGTTGTCCAGCACGTGCGTGGCGATCGCCCGGCGCTGCTCGTCGGTGGCCTGCGCCGCCATCCGGGCCTCGGCATCCGCCCGCTCGAGGCCCCGGGCGACCAGCCGGTCGAGACGGAGGTCGCGGGGGGCTTCGACGACGATCACGTACTCGTAGCCCCGCTCGGCCGCCTTCTGGGACTCCACCAGGAGCGGGACGTCGTTCACCACGATGGCGTCCGGCGGCGCCTCGCTCATCTCGCGGACGAACTCGGCGCCGATCGCCGGATGGGTGATCGCCTCGAGCGCCTTGCGGTCCTCGTCGTTGCCGAACGCCCGCGCCGCCAGGGCCGGCCGGTCGAGGCTCCCGTCCGGCGCGAGGACCTCCGGACCGAACCGCTCGACGATGGCCGCGAGGGCGGGTTGGCCCGGCTCGACCACCCGACGCGCGATCACATCCCCGTCGATGAGGATCGCGCCACGCTCCGTGAGGAGCTCCCCCACGGTCGACTTCCCCGCCCCAATTCCGCCCGTCAAGCCCACCAGCAGCACGGTCGAGGACTCTACGGGACGGTCGCACCAGCCGGTCGAATGATCAGCGCGGTATTCGTCCGGAACATCCGTTTGATCCGATCTGTAGGCTTCTGTCGGTTTGAGGGAAGGGACGTTGACCCAGACTTCCACGCACGCCCCGGACACCACCGCGTCGCGCCCGCCACGCCCTCCCGGGCGCGGCCGTCGCCATGACGACGCCAACCGCGCCGGTCCCGGTCCCTTGGCGCGGCTCGGACCGCGCCTGGATGCGCGCTCGGTCACCGCCCTCGCGCGGCTCGGACCGCTCGTGACGTTCCTGCGCTGGGCGAGCCTCGCGGTCGGCGTGGCGCTGGTCCCCACCACCGGGGAGGCCGGCAGCCCCGTCATGATCGGGGCGGTCCTCGTCCTGCTCGCCAACACGATCTTCCGGACGGTCCGCCCCCTGCGTCTCCAGCCCGCGACCTGGCGGGCCGAGGCGATGCTCCTCCTGGACCTGGCGATCGCCGTCCTGATGATCACGTTCACCGGGAACTGGTCCAGCCCGCTCATCCTGACTCCCCTGCCCACCGTCATCCTCGCCGCCTACGGCTGGGGCTACCGCGAAGGTCTCGCCACGGCCGCGCTCACCGGGGCGACGATCGGGTTGGTCGACGCGCTCTCGGGCGTGTCCGAGGATGCGCTGCGCACGGGGATCCTTGCATCGGTCGTCGTGCTCCTCGCTGCGCTCGTCGGGGGCTTCACCCACCAGCTCTGGCTCGAGGCGGAACGCCGCCAGCAGGAGACCCTCGACCAGGTCACCCGCATGTCGATCGCGAACGACCTGCTCCACGCGCTCCACGACGTCGTCCAGACGCTGCCGTCCTCGCTCGATCTCAGTGACGTGGTCTCCTCGGCGCAGGAGACCTTCCGCGAGCTGGTCGACTCCACGGTCGCCGTGGTCATCGTGCCCGAGGACGCGTCGGATCTCTGGCGGGTCGAGCTCGCGGAAGGGGCCCGGATGCCGGCGACCCTGCTTCCGGACGAGCTGCCGCTGACGCTCAAGCACGCGCTCGCCACGACGGGCGTCGTCCGGGTCAACGACCTCACACCGGGGACGCACGCGGCCTGCGGCTCCGAGACCCGCAGCGTGCTCGCGACGGCGCTGCGCGCCCACGACCGCGTCGTCGGCCTGGTGTCGATCGAGCACCGCGAGCCCGACGCGTACACGGAAGAGGACGCCAGCCTGATCGCCGGCCTCGCGTCCTCCCTCGCTCTCGCGGTCGACAACGCCCGGTGGTTCTCGCGCTTGCGGACGCTGGGCGCCGAGGCGGAGCGCGCCCGCATCGCCCGTGACCTGCACGACAACGTCGCCCAGTCCCTCGCCTACGTCGGCTTTGAGCTCGATCGGCTCGCAAGCGTGCACGGCGACGACCCGGACCTGAAGAACCTCCAGGGCGTGGTCCGCGGCGTCGTCGCCGATCTACGCGAAACGCTCTATCAACTCAGAGCGACCGTCAGCGAGAACCAGGATCTCGTCGACATCGCGAGCGACTACATCACCCGCTGGTCCGCCCGTACCGGCGTGAACGCCGACTTTGCGCCCCACACCGGCGGCCGCCGCGTCCCGCTCCAGGTCGAGCAGGAGCTCTGGCGCATCCTCCAGGAATCGCTCACGAACGTCGAACGACATGCCGATGCCTCTCACGCATGGGTCAGCTGGAGGATTGGTGATGGTCGGGCACAGCTCGAAGTTCGAGACGACGGACGCGGCATGAACACCGATGCGGTGTCCCGTGAGCGCTACGGCCTCGTCGGCATCCGCGAGCGCGCGGATGCCGTGGGCGCGCAGGTGACGTTGGTCAGCGAACCGGATCACGGCACGACCGTGCTCGTCGAGCTGGAGGTGGCCGAGTGACGCGGATCCTTGTCGCAGATGATCACCAGCTGCTGCGCCAGGCGCTGCGGCGCGCGCTGCAGGAGTCGGGCTTCGATGTCGTCGCCGAAGCGGGCGACGGCGAGGAAGCTGTTCGACTCGTCACGCTGCTGCGCCCCGAGGTCGTGGTGATGGACGTCACGATGCCGGTGCTCGACGGCATCGAGGCGACGCGCCGGATCCACGCGGCAACCGGCGAGACGAAGGTGCTCGTCCTCACGATGCACGACGAGGACTCGCTGCGAGTGAAAGCCCTCCGAGCCGGGGCGGTCGGATTCCTCACCAAGGACTGTGCGATGCAGGAAGTTGTCGAGACCGTCCGCCAGGTTGCCGCGGGCGACACCGTGTTCTCTCCCGAGATTGCCGCGTCGATGATGGCCGAGTTCCCGTTGATTCCCGACGGGACGACGAACGGCCACGAAGTTGACGAAGTCGTCTCACCACTGACGAAGCGCGAGCACGAGATCCTGCAGCTCGTCGCCGACGGTCACTCGACCGCGGAAATCGCGCGCGCTCTGTTCATCAGCGCGAAGACGGTCAAGAACCATCTCGCGTCGATCTACGCCAAGCTCGACTCCCGTGATCGCACCCAGGCAGTGCTGAGCGGGATGCGTCTGGGGATCGTTCAGCTCCAGTAGTCGGTCCCGGAGCGGTCAGACCGCCTCGTCGCCATCCGTCGCCGCCCCTGCGGGCTGAGGCACCTCAGGTGCGATGGGCTCTGGCATCTCAGCTCCCACGGGCTCTGGGATCTCACTTCCCACCGGCTCTGGCATCTCACGTTCAGCGGGCTTCGGCACCTCGGGCCCGATGGGCTCCGGCATCTCCGCTCCGATGGGCTGAGGCATCTCGACCGCACCTTCGGCGGCGCCCGCCTCGGCACCTTCCTCCGCCACTTCCTCGGTGTAGTCGGGACCGATGTAGTTGCCCTGCTCGTCGTACGCGTGCTCGCCGAACTGGTCCTGGTACTCGGCCGCGACGATGCCGCCCTCGGCCGCCTGCTTGATCGACAGCGAGATGCGGCGCCGATCCAGGTCGATGTCGATGATCTTGACCCAGAGCTCTTCACCCGGCGTCACGACCTGCTCGGGTGCCTCGACGTGGTGCACCGCCATCTCGGAGATGTGCACCAGGCCCTCGATGCCGTCGCCGACCTGCACGAAGGCACCGAACGGCACCAGCTTGGTGACCCGGCCGTAGACGAGCTCGCCGACCTGGTGGGTCGTCGCGAACTCCTGCCACGGGTCCTGCTGGGTCGCCTTGAGCGACAGTGAGATGCGCTCCCGGGACAAATCCACGTCGAGCACCTGCACCGTCACTTCGTCACCGACGGTCACGACTGAGCTCGGGTGATCGACGTGCTTCCACGAGAGCTCGGAGACGTGGACGAGTCCGTCCATGCCGCCGAGGTCCACGAAGGCACCGAAGTTCACGACCGACGACACGACACCCTGCCGCACTTCGCCGGACTTCAGGTTCGCGAGGAACTCGTCGCGCTGCTCGCGTTGCGTCTCCTCGAGGTACGCGCGCCGCGAGAGCACGACGTTGTTCCGGTTCTTGTCGAGCTCGATGATCTTGCACTCGATGGTGCGGCCGACGTACGGCTGCAGGTCGCGCACGCGCCGAAGGTCGACGAGCGACGCGGGAAGAAAGCCGCGCAGTCCGATGTCCAGGATCAGGCCGCCCTTGACGACCTCGATGACCGGACCGGAGACGACACCTTCCTCTTCTTTGATCTTCTCGATCGTCCCCCACGCGCGCTCGTACTGCGCGCGCTTCTTGGAGAGGATCAGACGGCCGTCCTTGTCCTCCTTCTGGAGGACCAGCGCCTCGAGCACCTCGTTGAGCTGCACGACCTCGTGCGGATCGACGTCGTTGCGGATCGAGAGCTCTTTGGAGGGGATCACGCCCTCGGACTTGAACCCGATGTCGAGCAGCACTTCGTCAGAGTCGATCTTGACGACCGTGCCGGTGACCAAGCCACCTTCGTCGAACTCGACGAGCGTCGCGTCGATCGCATCGGACAGGGACATGGTGCCCAGGTCGTCGAACACGACGTCGTTCGTGCCACCGTCCTCGGCCAGGTCTTCCATGGCGGAGTCGTCGGTGGAACCTGCGGCCGGTGTGGCGCCGTTCTCAGTGGCGGTCTCGGGTGCTGCGGTGGGTGCGGTCTCGGTTGCGACGGCACCGGTCTCGGGGGCGTCGGCCGGGCTGTCGGCCTGCTCGTGCTCGGACAAGGGGAAGGTCTCCTAGGGATTGGGACGCTCAGGCGCCGCGCAACCAGGAGGAAGGCGAGACGCGTGGATGCTGGAGCCCCCGGAATGAGGGCCAAACGAGGCTACAGGGGAACGGGGCGCCGTGCGACAAGGAGGAGCTCGGGGTCATCCAGGGTCGGCGGGCCGATCACGTAGGCGCCCGGCTTCACCCCGTGGATGCCCTCCACCTCGAGCCCCGCTCGGCGCGCCATCAATGACAGCTCCCGGGCGGTGAAGCAGGTGGTCCAGACCTCGAAGACCCGCTCCTCACCAGCCTCGTTGCGGACCGTCGCGTGCTCGTGGAACACCCCGGTGCGCGGCTCGAAGTCCTCACCGTCCTCGAGCCAGCGGATCGCGAAGGCGGCCGAGAATGCGCTCACCGCGACCCGCCCGCCCGACCGCACCGACCGCGCTATGCGTTCGATGATCGCCTCGTCCTCGTCGCCACCGAGGAGGCCGAACCCGCCCTGGCAGAGACACAGCGCCACGTCGTACTCCCCTTCCACCGCGAGGTCGCGCACGTCCAGCTCGGCGAACGTGGCCGGAAGGCCCGCGACCTCGGCGGCCTCCCGGGCGAGTGCGACGAACTCCGGGGAGAGATCGACGCCGTGGGTCGTGATCCCCCGCCGGGCCAGGGCTAGGGAGTGCCGACCCGGCCCGCATCCGACGTCGAGCACCTTCATCCCCGGTGCGATGCCGAGTTGCTCGACCAGGAAGTCGATCTCCTGCTCGGTGCCCTTTGTGAACGCATTCCGTAG
>JADGON010000022.1 GCA_017882945.1 Acidimicrobiia bacterium
CGCGCGGCTCGGTCGGCCAGCTCCTCGGGTACGGACATCAGGCCAGGCAACCACATCGGCCAGGTTGGGAGCACCCTGGGAACTCGCTAAACTTCTCCAACTCCTCAGACGGTGCTTTACCCCCCGAAGGGCAACGGGACTCATGACACGGCAAGCCGCGGGGCAGCGGCATGACTACGACGCATCGAGCGCGCACGGTCCCCGATGACCGTCTCCACGTGTCCCGTCTCGGGCGGCATCAAGCTCCAGGGCCCCAAGCCCCTCGCGCTCCACAACATGAACCTGCGCTCGGAACCGGGCGTCTACGTGGTGTCGTCGGGGGAGTGCATCTCCCACATCGGATCGTCCGCTCGGCTCGGCGACCGCGTGCGGACGCTGGCCCATCTCGGCACCCACCGCGGGAGCGCCCGGGTGATCTGCGGGGCGTTCTGCACGGGTGAAGCACCCCAGGTCTGGTGGTCGTACACGAAGTCGGTTGCCCGCGCCCGCGGCATCGAGGCGGACCTGAAGCTCGAGCGTGAGACGAAGTTCTTCGGCGCGTACCTGCAGTGCGAGGACGGCGACGCGCTCCGCACCGCGCTCGTCGAGGCTGCGGGACCCGACTCGTGGCACGCGGGATACATCGAAGCGATCTTCTCCATCGGTGAGCACCTGGCATTCCTCAACCGACGCGAGCTCGCGGAGGTGTGGGACGCCGTCGGCATCCCGCCCGGCCCCTGGGCGGAGCGTCTCCGCGCGCTCAAGACCTGATCGGGTGCGGCTCGGCCGAGCCGCACCGGTGGGTCACGAGCAGTCCGGCGACGGCCCGGGCGACGGCTCAGCGCGGATCGGGTGCGCCGGCGAAGATCGACGGATCCACGGTGATGTAGATGGCCTTGCAGGTCGCCACCACGGTGTCGCCGGCGCGCGCCTCGGCGGTGATGAAGAGCTTGCGCCGCTCGCGTCCCTCGAGGCGGGTGCGGATCTCGAGCGGCTCCTCGACCGGCACCGGGGCGACGAACCGGACGGTGAGCTCACCGGTGAAGGCCGGCTCGCCGAGGCGCCCGATCACGAACCCCGTGACGTCGTCGAACACCGCCGCGACGATGCCGCCGTGCGCGCGTCCCGGCGCGCCCTCGAACGCCCGGTGGAGCACGACGTTCGCGATGACCTCGTCGCCTTCGTAGCTCACTTCGACGTCGACGCCCGTCGGGTTGGCATGGCCCCCGACCGCCCGGTCCTCGAACCCGGATCCGGGCCCTCCCGCCGGAAACGAGCTGCCTTCGGGCAGCGACTCGCGCGCCTTCCGCATCAGGGCGAGCCGGTCCCGGCGGGGACCCCGACGCATCGCGTCGGCCTGGGCGGCTGCCGCGGCCTGGAGCTCGCGCAGGCCGTCGCCGTCGCGGTCGTGGGCGACGAACGCGTGGTTGAGGTCTCGGAGTGCCGTCGCGGTGTCGCGTCGCTGATCAGTCTCGGGGTCCATGGGCCTCAGACTACGGAGAGCCGGACGCCGAGCCGGACACACCGCACCGATGAGGCGAGGACGGTAGCGGGAGTTGGGCTGTGAGAGCATCGCCGCATCGACTGGCTGTTCCGCAACCGACAAACCGGTCAGATCACGATCGCTCAGACTCCCAATGTCCCGCTCGTGATCTTCGCCGTGGCCTGGGTCCTGAGCCGGGTGCTCGACCCCGGGGGTGCCGCCGGCACTGCGCTGGACGTCGTCGGCACGGTCGCGCTGCTCGTCTGGGCGGTGGAGGAGATCGCCGGCGGTGTCAACCCCTTCCGGCGCCTGCTCGGTGCCGTAGTGCTCGGCGGGCTGGTCGCTCGGGTGCTCTGACCGGTGGTGCGCGACGATGCAGCGGTGCCGTGGGAAGGTGACAGCTATCAGGAGCGCTTCGACGCGCTCGCGGCTTCCGGCACGGACGTGCACGGCGAGGCGGGATTCGTCAGCCGGCTCTCACCTCGGTCCGTCCTCGATGCCGGCTGTGGCACGGGTCGGGTCGCCATCGAGCTCGCTCGCCGGGGGATAGCGGTGGTCGGTGTCGACAGCCACGCGTCGATGCTCGCGACAGCCCGGAGTCGCGGTCCCGCGGTCACCTGGATCCAGGCCGATGTCACGACGCTCGATCTCGGCCAGGTGTTCGACATCGTGGTGATGGCCGGCAACGTCCCGTTGTTCACGCCACCGGGGACCCAAGCCGCGCTCGTGGCCGGGGGCGCGCGCCACGTCGCGCCGGGTGGAGCGCTCGTCGTCGGGTTCCAGCTGGGGCGGGGCTACGAGCTGGACGAATACGACCGGCACTGCGCGGGCGCGGGCCTCGAGCTCGACGGGCGCTGGTCCACGTGGAGCCGCGGCGAGTTCCCCGGTGACGGGTCGTACGCGGTCTCCGTCCACCGACGCCGCGAGGTGGAGTAGCTCGGGGTCAGCCGGGCGCGCAGGCCTGAGCCGCCGCGGTTGCCGCGGCCGACGCCGCGGCCTTGGAGTCGCGCTGCAGGCGAGCGAGATGCGGGATCCGCCAGGGCTTGGTGAGGAGGAACTTCGCGACCGCCGGACCGTTGGCGGAACCGTCCGGCTTCGCCAGGTCCAGCACCGCCGCGTCCGGGTGGTCGGTGGCCATGTCGCTGATCGCGCGGATCACCGACCACCGGCATCCGCGCGCCACGCACACTGCGGCGACGGCCGACGTCTCCATGTCGAGCGCGATCACTCCCGCGGCCGTCAGCTCGTCCAGCGCGTCGCGGTCGACGAGGAAGTCGTCGGAGGTGACGATCGTCCCTCGCGCCTCGGGGCTCCCGAGGTGGGCCGGGTGGTACTCGGTGCCGGTCGACTTGTCGACGACGGTGCTGGGGAAGATGAGATCCCCGATCTTCACGGTCGGACCCACGCCGCCGGCGATTCCCACGACCATCGTGTGATCGACGGCGGTCGTGCCGAGGAGTCGCTCGGTGGCCCGGGTCGCTCCGGCCATCCCGATCCCGGTGGTGGTCGCGACGATCTCGGTCTCCCCGACCGTGCCCGAGTGCACCACGGTGTCGCCGATGGTGGTCCGCTGGAGCGAGAACGCCTGGACCACGGGCGCGAGCTCCTGGCGCATCGGAGCCAAGATTGCGATCTTCATCCCCGAAGCCTGCCCGATCCCGGCGCCCGACGCACGGAGAACGAAGTGGAGGATCTGATGCCCGGACTCCCGACGCCGGAATGGTGCCGGCAGCTCCCCAAGGCGGAGCTGCACCTCCACATCGAGGGGACGCTCGAGCCGGAGCTCATGTTCGAGCTGGCGCAGCGCAACGGCGTCACCCTGCCGTTCGCGGACGTGGAGGCGTTGCGCGCGGCCTACGTGTTCGACGACCTGCAGTCGTTCCTCGACCTGTATTACGCGGGTTGCTCCGTGCTGGTGACCGAGCAGGACTTCTCCGATCTCACGACCGCGTACCTTCAGCGCGCCGCGGACCAGGGGGTCCGTCACGCGGAGATCTTCTTCGACCCGCAGACCCACACCGACCGTGGCGTCGAGCTCGCGACGGTCGTCAACGGGATCTCGCGCGCGCTCACAGACGGCGCGCGCCACCTCGGCATCACGTCGCGCCTCATTCTGTGCTTCCTCCGCCACCTCAGCGAAGACGCCGCGATGGAGACGCTGGAAGCCGCGTTGGCCCATCGTGACGTGATCACGGGAGTCGGGCTCGACTCGTCCGAGACCGGCAACCCGCCCGACAAGTTCCGCACCGTGTTCGAACGTGCGCGCGCCGAGGGCCTGCTCGCGGTCGCTCACGCGGGGGAGGAGGGCCCACCGGACTACATCTGGGAGGCACTCGACGACCTGAAGGTGCTGCGGATCGATCACGGGGTGCGCTGCATGGAGGACGAGCGCCTGGTCGAGCGGTTGGCGGCCGAGCAGGTCCCCCTGACGGTGTGCCCGCTCTCGAACGTGAAGCTGCGGGTCTTCGACGATCTGGCCGACCACCCCTTCGGGCGGATGCTCGGCCGCGGCCTGCTGGTCACCATCAACTCGGACGATCCCGCCTACTTCGGCGGGTACATCGCGGACAACTACGCCGCGATCGCGGCCGCGCTCGGGCTGGATCGGGACCAGCTGGTCGAGGTCGCCCGCA
>JADGON010000172.1 GCA_017882945.1 Acidimicrobiia bacterium
CAAAGGAGGTGCGCTGTGCACAGAACTCACGCCGGCGCCCGCCCGGCCGATCTGATCGGGTCAGCTCCAGCTCAGGACGAGCGGACGGCCGCGATCGCCGAGCTGGGAACGACGCGACACCCGGCGCGGATCGAGCACCTCGCCGACGAGCTGACCCAGGCCGGCGCCCAACACTGGACAGGGATCGCGCGCTCTGAGCTCATCGAGGCGTTGATCTTGTGCCTCACCGGCGATTCGATCCGACAGGATGCCGACGCCGAAGACGCCATCTGCTCGACCCTCGAGCTGATGGGCGTGATGACCCGGGCCGGGAACCTCGTCTTTGCATTCGTCCCCGACGGCGAGCTCGCGTCGAGCGATCTGGTCGCCGTTCGGCGGTACCGGGCTTGGCTCCCGATCAGGTACACGACCGTCCAACCCACGAAGAGGGGATGAGCGTGGTCTACGGAGTGACGATCCAGACGCTGAACCGGCTCGACGGCAACGGGATCACCATGCTGTTCGTCGAGGCGAACGATGCATTGAACGCCGAGGTCCAGGCCCGGCGCATTGCCCAGTGGCGCTTCGAATGCGATGTGCTCGTCGACCACCCCGTGCCGTGTCCGGGCTTTGCCCCCACATCGGGCACCGGGGAGCCCGACCACCTCTGACCGCCGCGCCCGAAGACGCCGCTACACGCCGAGCTGCTCGACGATCGGTCCGAGCGCGAGGGCCGGGAAGAACGTGAGCCCGGCCAGGATGACCGTCACGCCGAAGAGCAGGACCCCGAAGAGCGGCGTGTCCGTCGGGAACGTGCCCGCGGACGGCGCCACGCTCTCCTTGCGTGCCGCGCGTCCGGCGATCGCGAGGATCGGGATGATCAGGAAGAACCGACCGACCAGGATCGTCAATCCGAGCGCGGTGTTCATCCACTGCGTGTTGGCGGTAATCCCGGCGAACGCTGACCCGTTGTTGTTCCCTGCCGAGGTGAACGCGTACAGCACCTCGGTGAAGCCGTGGGGACCGGGATTCCAGATCGAGACGTTCAGTACTGTGGGCGTGACGATGGCGATCCCCGCGGCGACGAGCACTGCAACCGGCATCGCCAGGGTGTAGAGCACGACGAGCTTCACATCGGCGGCCATGATCTTCTTGCCGAGGTACTCGGGCGTGCGCCCCACCATCAGGCCGGCGATGAAGACCGACATCAACACGAGGATCAGAATCCCATTGAGCCCGACCCCGACACCGCCCGGGCTGACCTCGCCGAGCTTCATGTTGATCAACGGCATCATCCCGCCGAGCGGCGTGAAGCTGTCGTGCATCGAGTTCACCGAGCCATTCGACGTGTGCGTGGCCCCGGACCCCCAGACCGCGGAGATGGGCGCGCCGAACCGGACCTCCTTGCCCTCGAGGTTCCCGCCGGACTGAGTGGACGTCGCCTTCTGGTCGACACCGAGCCGATCCAGCTTTGGGTTGCCGTTGGTCTCGAAGGCCACGGCCAGCGACGTCGTGATCGCGATGAGCGCGACCATGACAGATGCGATCACGAGCGCTTGGCGCATCGAGCCGATGAACTTGCCGTAGGTGTACACGAGCGCAAACGGAATCAGGAAGATGAGCACGAGCCCGAGAACGCTCGTGATCCCGTTCGGGTTGGAGATCGGGTGGGCCGAGTTGGCGTTCCAGAACCCGCCACCGTTCGTGCCGAGCATCTTGATGGCTTCCTGGCTCGCCGCGGGTCCACCCGGGATCACCTGGAGCTTGCCCTCGAGCGTCTTGATCACCTCGAACCCATGGAAGTTCTGGACCACGCCCTGGCTCAGGTAGACGATCGCGACGATGAAGGAGATCGGCAGCAGCACGCGCGTGATGCTCCGCGTGAGATCGACCCAGAAGTTCCCGAGCGTGTCCGCATGCCGGCGGGCGATCCCCCGGATGAGCGCCACTGCGACGGCCATCCCGACCGCGGCGGAGCCGAAGTTCTGCACCGTGAGGCCAGCCATCTGCGTGAGATGGCTCATCGTCGACTCGGGGTAGTAGCTCTGCCAGTCCGTGTTGGTGAGGAAGCTCACCGCAGTGTTGAACGACAGGGCCTCACCGACCCGCGGCACGTGGGTCGGGTTGAGCGGCAACGAGGTCTGGACGCGCTGCAGCACGTACAGGATCACGGCGCCGACCATGCTGAACGCGAGCATCGAGAACGCGTAGACGGTCCAGCGCTGCTCCTGGTCCGGGTCGACCCTACAGATTCGATAGAAGAGCCGCTCGACGGGAAGCATCAAGCGATCACCGGGAGCGGGCCCGTCGCCGTACACCTTCGCCATGTACGAGCCGAGCAGCGGCACCAAGATCGCGAGCAGCACCACCACGAGAGCGATCTGGGCCCAGTCCGAACCCTGCATGTCAGACCTCCTCCGGCGTCGTCGCCGAGGTCGAGCAACGCGTCAAACTCGATCGTCTTGTACTCCTCGACCGCGGCAGCGAACAGCGCGTTGACGGCTTCCTAGCGCCCGGCCCCGCGCCCTTGATGGGGCCTTGGTGTGCGCACCGCGAGCGTCCTTGCAGCCGCCGGCGGAGGGAGTGTGCAAGGAGGTCGTCAGTCTTTCGGGGCGCCGTGTCAAGGAACCGTCAAACCCACACAGCAGGGCTAGGCGCGGACATCGGTGATCGGTTGTCTTAGGTGCGACGGCCGATCGATGGAGGTTGTCCGATGTCGAAGACAGCGAGCGAAGGCGCGACGACGCGGACTTCGCTCAGCACCGCGCGAACCGGTCTCGGCCGGTGCTGATCGCCGCCAGTGTCGTCGCCATCATCGCGGGCAGCGTGGCGGTGGTCCTCCTCACGCTGCGGTTGCCGTGGCCGCAACGCGTCCATTGGCTGGTCGCCACCAATGCACTCGGGTGCTGGGGCGCGCCCTCGGCGCCGATCACGATGCGCGAGGTCTTCGTCGTCGATGTCTGGACCGAGGGTTGCCGGCTGAACGTCGTCGTTCGTACCTCGGGCTCGCCCCCGAGCGACACGACGTTGGTGCTGGCCGAGACACCGCCACTCACGACCTCGGCGCAGGTGGCGCGGTGGCGGGCCGCGGGAACGTCGCTGCTGCTGGTGTCAGATGGGAGCGGGCGAGTGAGCCTGCACGGACCGACGCGAGCGGTATGCGGGCTCAGGGTTCCGGGCGCTGCGTCGTCGCCGACTCAATCCATCCCCGGCGACGACGCAGCGCCGGGCACCCGGCAGGAGGTCACGCCGTGGCCTACGGCGTGACCATCCAGACGCTCGGTCGGTGCGGGGGCGACTGCATCACCGTGGTGTTCGTCGAAGCCGCCGGGCCGGCCACCGCTCGGGCGCAGGCCCGCCGGATCGCCGAGCAGCGATACGGGTGCGCCGTGCGTGCCGGCACCGCGTGCCCCGTCCCCAACCGCGGCGAACCAAGGAGTGATTGACCATGCACCTCCCACGACCCGCATCAGTCATCCGGTCCATCGGGAACGGCGGCGCACGCGCCAACGCCGAGAGCGCGCTCGCCGCGTCGGCCGCCAACCGCGCCGCGGTCGAGAAGCTCGAGGCCCGGCTCGCAAAGCGGCCCGGGCCCTCCTGACGCCAGCTGCCGACACCGCGTTCCCTGGCCTCGGTCCAGTGGAGCTCAGCTCGAGATCGGATCCTGGTAGCGCCGAAGGGCGACGCCGGACCAGATGAGCTCCACCACGCC
Source organism: Acidimicrobiia bacterium (assembly GCA_017882945.1). GTDB lineage: Bacteria > Actinomycetota > Acidimicrobiia > IMCC26256 > JAENVU01 > Chersky-806. The sequence goes on from JADGON010000172.1 coordinate 3,692, forward strand.
GAACGGCCATGCGCCGGACAGGAACCCGTAGATGCTCGACAGGATGCAGCCGAGGGCGAATGCCAGGATGAAGCCGCGCCCGCGGTTCTCGAGCGCGTACATCACCATCATGAAGGTGACGGCGCAGACGCCGTAGATCGTGATTGCCATCCGGCAAGTCCACCAGCCGGCGCACCGAAGGATCGGAATCTGGTCGTGCCGAGAGGACGCGGAGCCGAAACCGCCTCGTTCGCTCCGAGCCGAGGGCTACGGTGGTGTTGGAGCGCCGGGAAGTCTGGTCGGCATCGTCATCAGCCCTATCGAGGTCCCGATGTCTGCGCGCGCCGGTCGTCCACAATCTTCACGGTTCACCCGTCGCCGCCGCCGGCACCTGCCCGGATGGCGTCGGGACGCACTGCGCACGACGCTCTGGTTCGTCCCAAGCGTCCTCGTGCTCGCCGCCGTCGCGCTGTTCGGCTTCACCTACGCGCTGGATCGCGCGGCAGACGCCGGCAACCTCAACGTTCCCTCCTGGGTGAACACCGGGAGCGCCGACGCAGCGCGCACCATCCTCACCGCGATCGCCGCCGCGATCATCACGGTCGTCGGAGTCGTGTTCTCGGTGACGATCCTCGCGCTCACCCTCGCCTCGACGCAGTTCGGCCCGCGGATGTTGCGGAACTTCATTCGCGACCGCGGCACCCAGGTGACGCTCGGGATCTTCGTCGCGACGTTCGTGTTCAGCGTCCTCGCGCTCGGTTCGGTGACGAACGAATCCGGGAGCAGCTTCGTACCGCACATCTCGGTCACCGTCGCGCTTGCGCTCACGCTCCTCGACCTCGGCGTCCTCATCTACTTCATCCATCACGTCGCAACGTCGATCCAGGTCACTGCGGTCGTGTACGGCATCGCTCGCGATCTCGACCGGGCATTGGACGATCTCGCGTCACAGATGTCCGGAGACGGCCCGGTCCCGTCCTCGGTGCCGTCGCTGGTGTCGTCGGCCGAGCTCCTGCGGCGGCTCGACACCGAGGGCGTGGAGCTTCCGGCGAAATCGAGCGGCTACCTTCAGGCGATCGGGCACCAACGAATCGTTCGCATCGCGGCAGCCAACGACGCGGTGGTCCGCATGGCACACCGGCCCGGCCACTTCGTCGTTCGTGGCCGGCCCCTGGCGGTCGTGTGGCCACCCGAGGCAGTCCCGCCGATCACGACCGCGTTCGAGCGCGCCCAGGCCATCGGCCCCCATCGGACGCTCCAGCAGGACCTCCAGTTCGCAATCGACCAGCTCGTCGAGATCTCCCTCCGCGCGCTCTCGCCCGCCGTCAACGACACGTTCACCGCGCTGACCTGCATCGACTGGCTGGGAGACGCCCTCTGCAAGCTGACCGCGATCGGGATTCCCAGCGGGATCCACTACGACGAGCAAGGTCGAGTGCGACTCGTCGAGGTGCCACTCAGCTACGAACGGGTCGTGGATCGCGCGTTCGACAAGATCCGCCAATCCGCGCGCACCATGCCCGCGGTCGGCATCCGGCAGCTGGAGAACCTCGCCAAGGTCGCGGAGTACACGACCGACGAGGCCCAACAGTCGGTGATCGCCCGCCAGGCGGAGATGATCGTCCGCGGCGCGGACGAGGCCGTCCCCGAGCAGTACGACCGCAACGACGTGCACGCCGCATACGAGCGGGTGACCGCCGTGCTGAATGCGCAAAGCGCCCCGCGGGCTCTGCCGGGGATCCCCAGTCGTTGGTCGCGCTGAGATCGAACGGACCTCGCTCCGAACGCGCAGTCAACCCCGGCAGGGTGCGCTTCGGATGCGGCACAGCGCTGGTCCGCTCGGCGCGACCGCACTGAGCGCTTCTTGCACCTAGTACGCCGTACCCGTAACGCCGGTCTGGGATTCGGCCGCGACGAAGTTCTCCGACTCTTCGCCGAACGCTCCACCCCTGCGCTTCGAGAACGCAACCGCACCGATCAGCACCAGCAGCGCGACGCCGGCGATGAGGTACCGGATGTCGTTGTTCCGGAGGCTGATCACTGCAGGCAGGATCAGCAGCGAGACGAGGTTCATCACCTTGATGAGCGGGTTCAACGCGGGCCCGGCAGTGTCCTTGAACGGGTCGCCGACCGTGTCACCGATGACGGCGGCGCGGTGGGCTTCGGAGCCCTTGCCGCCTTCATTGCCATCCTCGATGTACTTCTTCGCGTTGTCCCACGCACCACCGGAGTTGCTCAGGAAGTTCGCCATGAGCTGACCGGTGAGGATCACGCCGGCAAGGAACGCGCCGAGCGCCAGGTAGTTGATGCCGAAGCCGACGATGACCGGTGTGAGGACCGCGAGCAGCGCGGGGGTCGCGAGCTCACGCAGTGACGCGGCGGTGCAGATGTCGATGACCGGTCCGTAGTCGGGCTTCTTGGTCCCGGCCATGATCCCGCCGTCCGCGAACTGGCTGCGGACCTCCTGGACCACGACGCCGGCGGTGCGGCCGACCGCCCGGATCGCGAGCGCCGAGAAGAGGAAGGAGACCGAGCCGCCGATGAGCAGGCCGATGAAGACCTTCGGGCTGGCGACGTTGATCTGGCTCGCCGCCGCGTTGAAGAGCCGGTTGCCCAGGAGTGGCAGACCGTCCACGCCCTTGAGGCCGAGCTCGCTGCCCGCGGTCTCCACGAAGGAGGCGAACAGAGCGACGGACGCGATGACCGCGGAGCCGATGGCGAAGCCCTTGGTGACCGCTTTCGTGGTGTTGCCCACCGCGTCGAGGCTCACCATGATCCGCTCGGGCTCGCCCTCGAACTCGCCCGACATCTCGGCGATGCCCGCCGCGTTGTCGGCGACCGGGCCGAACGTGTCCTCGGAGACGACCACACCCGTCGTGGCGAGCATGCCCATGCCGGTGAGGGCGACCAGATAGAAGGTGAACTGGATGTTGCCGTTGCCCATCGCGATCGCCACACCGAGCGCGATGCAGATGCCGATGATGGCGTAGACGCTCGACTCGAGGCCGGAGCTGATCCCGGAGAGCACCACCGTGGCCGGTCCGGTGCGTGACGCCTCCGCGATCTCCCGGACGGGCGCGGTCTCGGTGGAGGTGAAGTACTCGGTGAGCCGGCTGAGACCCTGGGCGAGGATGAGACCCACGACGACCGCGCCGAAGCACTTCCAGCCCGCGTTGGCCTTGTCGTTGCCGACGTAGGCGAACGCCACGATGGCGGTGCCGATCACCGTGAGGACGCTCGCGGTGAGAAAGCCGCGGTTGATCGGGGCCATCGCCGACTTGTCCTTGTCGGTGGCCCGCACCGCGAACACTCCGACGATCGACGCGAGCACGCCGATGGCTCGAGCGGCCAGCGGGAAGATCACGCCGAGCGCGGGGTTCATGCCGATCGACGCGAATGCGGCGACGCCGAGGATGATCGATGCGACCAGCGTGACCTCGTAGCTCTCGAAGAGGTCGGCGGCCATGCCGGCGCAGTCACCGACGTTGTCACCGACGTTGTCGGCGATCGTGGCCGGGTTGCGGGGGTCGTCCTCGGGGATGCCCGCTTCGACCTTGCCCACGAGGTCGGCGCCGACGTCCGCGGCCTTGGTGAAGATGCCACCGCCGACGCGCAGGAAGAGCGCGAGCAGCGAGCCACCGAATCCGAATCCGATGAGGATCGCGGACGCGGTGTTCTGGAAGATCATGATGATGGTCGTCGCCCCGAGCAGGCCCAGGCCGACCGTGAACATGCCGGCGACTCCGCCGGTGCGAAAGGCGACCTTGAGGGCGGCCGGAAGCGATCCGGCCTTGGCAGCTGCCGCGGTGCGCACGTTGCCGCGCACCGCCAGGCTCATGCCGATGAACCCGGTGAGCCCGGACATCGTGCAGCCGGCAACGAACGCCAGCGTTCGGAACAAGCCCGATGCGGCGAACGAGAGGCCCGAAGAGCCGTCGCTCGGAACGAGACCGACCCGGGCGAAGGGCACCGCTCCGGGCTTCGCCACTGCCGTGGCCGTCGCGAACACGATGACCGCGAGCGGGATCAGGATCACGGCGATCGTCTTGAACTGACGCTTGAGGTACGCCATGGCGCCCTCTTGGATGGCCAGTGCGATCTCCACCATGGTCGGTGTGCCGGTCTCGGCGGCCAGCACTCCGCGCATGAGGAAGAAGCCCACGCAGATCGCCAGCACCGCCGTCAGCGCCGAGAAGATGAGCCAGAACCACTCGGTCGAACCCAGGGTGAAGACCTGGTAACCACCTTCGGCCGCGAGGACGAGGTTCATCGAGCGTCGATCTCCTTCGGTGTCGTCTCAGGGCGCGCGTGTGAGGTGCCCCGGGGAACGAGTCGGTCCCCGAATTGGTCGGGGACCGTCACGAGGGAGACACTCTAGACAGCCTCCGGCCGACGTGCCCAACCGCTCTGAGGCTGCCGCTTGCGGGCACCGGAGCAGGGCCGGCTGTGTCCAGACGTCGAGGTCGTCCAGAACGCGGCGAACTTCTCGCGCTCCGCTTCTGTTACGGCGCGAGCAACTCGATGTCAGGGCTCAGCACCGCGAGATACCCCCGAGACTGGCCGACCATGCCCTCGGCGACGATCTCGCGGCCGAGCTCGACTCCCGCGACCTTCCGGCGCCCGAGGAACACGAGCAGGATCCCACCGGTGTCGTCGACCACGATGCACTCGAGGGATGCGACGTCGGCCCAGGGCTGGACCCGCATCGAGCGGACGAAGCCGCGAACCCTTGCTCGCGTGCGCCAGCGGACATCACCGATCGGCGTGATCCCCACCGGGTGCCCGTCCGCCGAGAGCGTCACCGCCAGCGATTCGCTCACGGAGCCGAGGTCGGGACCGGCTCACCCATCTGGAACGGCACCATGGTCACGTTCGCGTGCTCGAGCTTGGTCACGGCCGTCGCAATCTCGTCGCCCGTGTTGTCATGCAGCAGCCGATGCCAGAACCGCTTGTAGAGACGGTGCGGCAGGAGCACCGTCGCCTCGGTCTTCGCGTCGGCGACCTCTCGGGCCACGACGTCGAGTGCCGCACGGGCCACCCGGCGGTCAGGGCAGTCGACGAGCTCGAGTGGGACTCTCGACAGGCCGAGCGTGCGCCAGCTGTCGGCGAGCTCCTCGGCCGCGTGGCGGTCCCACGCGATGTGGACCGCGCGCATCTCGTCGGGCATCAAGGTGCGGGCGTACTGGATCGCTCGTGCCGTGCTCTGGTCCAGCCGGGCCACGAACACGAGCACCACGTGACGGCTCAGGATCGGCGCGCTCACGGCCTCGCGCGCGTCGCCCTCCAGCTGGTGCTCCTCGGCTTCGTACTGCTTGTTCAAGCGGACCAGCAGAGTGACCATGATCGGCACCAGCAGGATGATGACCCAGGCGCCTTCCATGAACTTGAAGCGAATGAAGATGATGAGCACGACGAACGAGAGGAACGCGCCGAAGCCGTTCACGAAGATGCCCTTGCGCCAGCCCGACTCCTTCTTCGTAAGGTGGTGCTTGGCCATGCCGGCTTGGGACAGCGTGAACGAGGCGAACACGCCGATCGCGTAGAGCGGGATCAGCTTGGCGACGTTCGCACCCGTCGCGGCGATCAGGATCGCGGCGGTGCCGGCCAGAAAGATGATCCCGTTCGAGAACACGAGCCGATGCCCGCGCTTGGTCAGTTGCTTCGGCATGAAGTTGTCACCGGCGTGGAACGACGCCAGCCGAGGAAAGTCGGCAAACGACGTGTTCGCCGCCAGCACGAGGATGAGCATCGTTCCCGCCTGCAGCGCGTAGAACATGACGCTGCCGAGCGAGCTGGTTCCGAACACCTGCTTGCCGACTTGCGAGATGACCGTCGGGTACCCGGACTCGAACGGCACCGGGTGCACGTGCGAGGCCAAGAACGACAGACCGAGGAACAGGGTCCCGAGGGTGCACCCCATGATCACGAGGGTGCGACGGGCGTTGAGCCATTCCGGCTTCTTGAACGCGGTCACGCCGTTCGAGATCGCTTCCACCCCGGTGACCGCGGTGCCGCTCACTGCGAACGCGTGGAGCATCGCCGCCAGCCCCGCGCCGTAGAAGAGACCGTCCGCCGCGCTGCCCTGCTTGCTGGCCTTGATCATCCCGTGCACCGGGTCGATGGTGCCGAGGCCGCCGCCGATGAGCTTGTAGATCCCGACGAGCAGCATCACGCCCATGATGACGATGAAGAAGTAGGTCGGGACCGCAAAGATCTTCCCGGACTCGCGCACCCCCTTGAGGTTCATGAATGCGATCACGCCGATGAAGAGCAGCGAGAGCGGGACGGCGTACGGCTTGAACATCGGGAACGCGGAGATGAGCGCCGCCGTGCCGGCCGCGGTCGACACCGCGACGGTCAGGACGTAGTCCGTGAGCAGCGACACTCCGGCGACCTGTGCGGGGAGCAGGCCGAAGTTGTCACGCGTCACCATGTACGCGCCACCTGCGGTGGGGTACTCCCTGATCGTCTCGCGGTAGGAGAGGATCAGGAAGAAGAGGACACCGAGCATCGCGACCGTGACGCCGACGACGAGGCTGAAGGCCGCGACGCCCACCGCGACGAACAGCACCCGCAGGATCTCTTCGGTTGCGTACGCGGAGGAAGAGATGCAGTCGGACGAGAACACCGCGAGCGC
>JADGON010000173.1 GCA_017882945.1 Acidimicrobiia bacterium
CGGACGTGGGAGCGACCCAGTGGGTAGTGTGCGCGGGCATGGCCGACGCGCTGGAAGCAGCTGATTCCGAGGTCGCCGAGATCGTACGGCGTGAGATCGAGCGCCAGAACACCACGATCCAGCTGATCGCCTCCGAGAACTTCACGTCCTCGGCGGTGCTCGAGGCCCAGGGATCGGTCCTGACCAACAAGTACTCCGAGGGCTATCCGGGCAAGCGCTACTACGGCGGCAACCTGGTGGTGGACGAGGCCGAGGCGCTGGCCCGGAAGCGGGCGTGCGCGCTCTTCGGTGCCGAGCACGCCAACGTGCAGCCCCACTCCGGGGCGAACGCCAACATGGCCGTCTACCTGGCCCTGTTCTCGCCCGGCGACAAGCTCATGGGGATGCGCCTCGACCAGGGCGGTCACCTCACCCACGGCTCGCCGGTCAACTTCAGCGGCCGCATCTACGACTTCGTCGCGTACGGCGTGGACCCCGAGGCCGAGACACTCGACTACGACGTGATCCGCGATCTTGCGAAGGCGGAGCGGCCCAAGGCGATCATCGCCGGCGCCACCGCCTACCCGCGCACGATCGACTTCGCGGCCTTCCGCTCGATTGCCGACGAGATCGACGCGCTGCTGATCGTGGACGCGGCGCACATCGCCGGGCTGATCGCGGGCGGAGCTCATCCGAACCCGGTTCCGTTCGCGGACGTGGTGACGTTCACCACGCACAAGACCCTGCGGGGCCCCCGGGCCGGCGCGATCCTGTGCCGCCAGGAGCACGCGGCGGCGATCGACAAGGCGGTGTTCCCCGGGCTCCAGGGTGGACCGCTCATGCACGTCGTCGCGGCGAAGGCCGTCGCGTTCCACCTGGCCGCCCAACCGGAGTTCCGGGAGTACGCGGCCCAGATCGTGCGCAACGCCGGTGCGTTGGCGAGTGGTCTCGCCGGCGAAGGGTTCCGCATCGTGTCCGGTGGTACCGATAACCACCTCATGCTCGTGGATCTGCGGCCGTTCGGAGTGACGGGGAAGGTCGCCCAGGAGGCGCTCGACCGTTCGGGAATCACCTGCAACAAGAACGCGATCCCGAACGACCCCGAGAAGCCGTTCGTGACCAGCGGGTTGCGCCTCGGCACGGCAGCAGTCACGACCGCCGGGATGGGCGAGCCCGAGATGGCAGAGATCGCAACCCTGATCGCCACGGTGCTGCGCGCCCCCGACGACGGTGGTGTGGCGCGGGAGACCCTGGACGCCGCGAACCGCCTCTGCGCGAAGTACACGCCGTACCCAGAGCTCGAAGCCGGCCGGTAGAGAGCAACGGTCTGTGGGTGGCTACGCGGTCGTCTTCGCGGTCGCGCTGCTGACGACGCTCGCACTGACGCCGCTCGTGCGGCGGTTCGCGATCCGCATCGGTGCGATCGTCCCGCCGAACGCCCGGGGCGTGCACACGAAGGCGATGCCGACGCTCGGTGGCGTCGCGATGTTCGTCGGCTTCCTCGTCGCGATGGCGGTGGCGTCGCGCATCCCGCAGTTCAAGGACATGTTCGAAGGCTCGTCGGCGCCGGCCGGGCTGATGCTCGGGGCGGGAGTGATGTTCGCGGTCGGCGCGCTCGACGACCTCCGCGACGTCTCGCCCCCGGCCAAGATCGCCGGGATGGTGCTCGCCGGGAGCCTCCTCTCGCTCTTCGGCATCTCGATGCTGTTCTTCCGGGTGCCGTTCGCGGGCCAGGACACGCTGGTGCTCTCGGCCGACCTGGCCCCGCTCGTGACGGTCATCGTGGTCGTGGTCTTCGCCAATGCGATCAACCTGATCGACGGCCTTGACGGCCTCGCCGCAGGGATCGTCATCATCGCCGGAAGCGCGCTGTTCCTCTACTCGGATCGGCTGTTCAAGGACGGCTTCCTCGAGGGCGACAACATCGCGCCCCTTGTCGCGGTGATCGCGGTCGGGATCTGCGTCGGCTTCCTGCCCTACAACTTCAACCCGGCCCGCATCTTCATGGGCGATGCGGGCGCGTTGTTCCTCGGATTGCTGTTGGCGACGACCACCATCACGATCGGTGGCCACGCCGACTACTCGTACCCGGGCACCACGTACTTCTTCTACGCACCGCTGTTCATCCCCATCGTGATCCTCGGGGTGCCGATCATCGACACGGCATTCTCCGTGGTGCGGCGCGCCGTGCGCGGCCGGTCGTTCGCGGTCGCGGACAAGGACCACCTCCATCACCGCCTCATGCGGCTCGGCCACGGGCCCCGGCGCACCGTCGTGATCCTGTGGCTCTGGACCGCGCTCCTCTCCGGCCTCGCGCTGCTCCCGACCTACACCCAGTCGGGCAACCTCAACGCGCTGGTGCCGATCGGGGTGATGGCGCTCGCGCTGATCCTCTACGCGTTGTTCTTCCCCGGCCGGCGCGACGCCCGGACCGATCCCGACAACGAGGCGGGCGACGACGAGCAGGAGGGCCCGCCGCCCCCGCTCGGCGAGGTCGTCGATCTGGAGAGCCGCCGCCGCGGCGCCGGCTAGCAATTCTTCCTCGGAGATCCTGGCTTCGGTTTGACCGTGGCAAGGGCGCCGGGTAGTTTGCGAATACATTCACAAGCAGGGGCTCAGCCGCCCGTGAGGCGTCGCGAACGGCGAGCCGGTGGGGGAAGATCGGGGCTTGGAACTCCGGAGCAAATGGGCGAAGCCCAGTAGCGGTGGACCCGACGACGGGCTCAGTCAGGCGCTGAGCCTGGTGGTCGGCCCCGTGCTCTTCGCCTTCGTCGGCTACCTCGTCGACCAGAGGCTCGGAACCGGCCCGCTGTTCCTGGTGGGTTTCGGGATCCTCGGCTTCCTGGGCGCCGTCGTTGCCCTGTACTTCCGATACCAGGCCACCGTGACCAGGCAAGAGGCCGACAAACCATGGAATCGTCGACAGTGGTAGCTGCATCCGAGCTCCCCGTGGCTCACGAGAGCCGGATCGCCGACCACCTGGCGCGTCACGCCCTCCTGGTCGCGCCGGTCGTGATCCTGGGCTGCGGGCTCGTCCGTGGGATCGACGGTGCGATCAGCGCCGCGATCGGACTCGCGCTCGTGGCGCTCAACTTCATCGTCTCCGCCCGGCTCATCGGTTGGGCCGCCGCCAAGTCGCTCACCCTCCTCCAGGGCGCAGTGCTCGGCGGCTTCGTGGTCCGGCTCTTCGCGCTCACCCTCATCGTGCTCGGACTCGAGCAGTTCTCGTTCATCGATCTTCCCGTGCTCGTGCTCACCATCGCGGTGACCCACATCGGCTTGCTGATCTGGGAGACCCGCTACGTGAGCCTCACCCTCGCGGCTCCCGGCCTCAAGCCGGGCGTCAACGAGCGTGAGCCCAAGGACAAGGAGTAGCTGGCGTGAGTCTCGGGGTCTTCGTCTTCCCACCGATCGACGAGCTCTTCCGTTGGAAGGACATCGCGTTCAAGGGCCAGTTCTACGCGATCAACAAGACGAGCCTGCTCGTCATGATCTCGTCGGTGTTGATCCTCGCCATCTTCGTCGGCGGCAGTCGCCGGATGAAGCTGGTGCCCAAGGGCTTCCAGAACGTCTTGGAGATGACCTACGAGTTCGTCGACCGAGGGATCACGCGCGACGTGATCGGCAACGACGCGACCCGCTTCACCCCGTTCCTCGGGAGTCTCTTCCTCTTCATCCTGTTCCTGAACTTCTGGGAAGTCATCCCGTTCATCCAGTTCCCGCCGACCTCGCGGTTCGCGATCCCACTGTTCCTCGCGCTGATGGTCTACGTCCTGTACTGGTTCCTGGGCTTCAAGCACCAGGGGATCAAGTACCTCACTGGCCACCTGTTCCCGGCCGGCGTGCCGCTCGCGCTCTACATCCTCGTGACGCCCATCGAGCTCGTGCAGATCCTGCTCGTCCGGCCCTTCTCGCTGGCGGTCCGACTCCTTGCCAACATGATGGCGGGGCACATCCTGCTCACCGCGCTGGCGTTGCTCACCGCGTACACGCTCAAGAACGCTCCGATCATCGCCCTGGGTCCGTTCGCGCTCAATATCGGGGTCACCGCGTTCGAGATCCTGGTCGGCTTCCTGCAGGCCTACATCTTCACGCTGCTGACCGCCGTCTACATCGCCGATTCACTACACGCCGAGCACTAGGAGAGACTGACATGCACGACCTCGTAATCGCCGCGCAACAGGCCGGAGAGCTCAAAGCCGGCCTCCAGTCCATCGGCGCCGGCATCGTCTACGGTGCCGCCGCCATCGGCCCGGGCATCGGCATCGGCATCGTGGTGGGCAACGCCATCACGGCCATGGCCCGCCAGCCCGAGATGGCCGGACCGGTCCGCACCACGATGTTCCTCGGCATCGCGTTCACCGAGGCGCTCGCGCTGTTCGGGTTCGTCCTCTTCTTCCTCGCCAAGAGCTAGGGCGTCCGTCATGCATCTTGCAGTGCTGCTCGCAGCCGAGAGCGTGAAGGCGAAGAACCCGATCGTCCCGGAGACCAAAGAGATCATCTGGGCCGTCGTCAGCTTCGTCATCGTCTTCGGACTGCTCGCGTGGAAGGCGTGGCCGGCGATCAAGAAGGCCATCGCGGACCGCGAGGCGCACATCCGCACCGACCTGGAGCGGGCCGAGTCCGCCAAGGACGAGGCCGAGTCGTCGCTCGTCGAGTACCAGCGCCAGCTGGCCGAGGCGCGCAACGAGGCCGGGAAGATCATCGAGGAGGCCCGACTCGCGGCCGACCAGGTGCGCAAGGACCTGATCGCCCGGGCCGAAGCCGACGCGACGGAGCTTCGCGGTCGCGCGCAGGACGACATCCGTCTGGCGACCGAGCGGGCCCTCGCCGACCTGCAGAGCCGCGTGGCCGAGCTGTCGATCGAGCTGGCCGAGAAGGTCGTCGAGCGGAACCTCGACCACGACACCCAGATCGCACTGATCGAGAGCTACATCAACCAGGTGGGGAGCCGGTAGGCAATGGCCGAGACCATCAGTGAGCGCATCGAGGCCTACGCCAAGGCCCTGCTGGAGGTCGCCCGCGCCGAGGGCATGCTCGGCGAGGTGGAGGACGACCTCTTCCGCTTTGCGCGCGTGTTCGAGGGCAACGACGACCTGCGCATGGCGCTGACCGATCCCTCGCTGCCGACGGACCGTCGGATGGCCGTGGTCGAGGAGCTCATGGGTGGCAAGGCGCTCAACGTGTCGGCGGCGCTCGCTTCCTTCGTCGTGGGCATCGGCCGGGCGCACGAGCTCCCGGCCATCGTCGGACGCTTCGTGGAGCTGGCCGCGGCCGAGCGCCAGCACGAGGTGGCCGAGATCCGCAGCGCAGTGCCGCTCGACGAGGGTCAACGGACCCGTCTCGCCGCGGCGCTCTCGCAGGCGACGGGCAAGCGGGTCGAGGTCAAGGTCATCGTCGACGAGAAGGTGCTCGGCGGCATCGTTGCTCGCGTCGGCGACACCGTGATCGACGGCACGATCCGGCACCGGCTCGAGCAGCTGAAGGAAACCATCTGATGCGAAGCGAACTCACGGGAATCTTGGGGAGCACGCAACATGGCTGAGTTGACCATCAACGCCGACGAGATCGCGGCCGCGCTGCGCAAGCACGTCGGCACGTTCACCCCGGCGCTGTCGAAGGACCAGGTCGGGCGCATCCTCGAAGTCGGCGACGGCATCGC
>JADGON010000174.1 GCA_017882945.1 Acidimicrobiia bacterium
CCTGCGCCTGCTGCACCGCCGCGCTGTCACCCTTCTTCTTCGCGCTGGCGAGCGCGTCATTGGCCTTGGACTTCGCGTCGTCGGCCTTGGACTTCGCCTTGTCCACCTTGTCGCTCTGCTTCACCAGTGCGTCGACGCGGTCGACCTGGGTCGGGTACTGGTTCTTGATGAGCGCGGCGCCGGCGAACTGCACGAGCAGGAAGATCACGATGAGCACCGAGAAGTCGAAGAGCATGGCCAGGCTGCGGGTCTTGGCCGGCGCCTGCACCAACCCCTCGGGGACTTCGATCGTCGGGAGGTTCCGAGGAGGTGGCCCGTCGGCGCCACCCCCCGACCCCTTGCTCCCCGAGCCGTTCTTGCTCGACCCGTTGCCCGACGCGCCGCCGGCGTCCAGCACCTTGCTCTGGGGGCCGCGCCGCGCGCCGGTGGCCCGTCGGCCCGGCACCACCACCGGGGCGTCGGCGTCATCGGACTCGTCATCGTCGACGGTCGCGCGCTGGTCGTCGTAGCGCTGGCGCTGAATGGGATCCGAAAGGACGTTCCACGCCCGGTTCAGCTCGGCGCGCCGCGCGGTGTCCGCGCTCTCGACCTCGGACCGGTACGCGGCCTTGATCTCGTCCTTGGTGGCGTCCGGCTCGACGCCGAGCAGCTCGTAGTGATCGGTCATGTAGGAAGGTGCTCCCGGAGATGGTCGACGAGTCGATCGAGTGACACCCGGTCCTGGGTCATCGAGTCCCGGTCGCGCACGGTCACCGCGTTGTCGTCGAGGGTGTCGAAGTCGATCGTGACGCAGTACGGAGTGCCGACCTCGTCCTGGCGCCGGTAGCGCTTGCCGATGGAACCCGCGGCGTCGACGTCGACCATGAAGAGCCGGCGGAGGTCGCCGGCGACCTCCTCCGAGATCGGGACGAGCTTCTCGTTCTTTGACAACGGCAGCACCGCGACCTTGGTGGGAGCGAGACGGGGATCGAGGCGCAGCACGGTCCGCTTCTCGACCTTGCCGTCCGCCGTCGGCGCCTCCTCCTCGTGGTAGGCCGCGAGGAGGAAGGCGAGCGTCGCGCGGTCGGCACCGGCGGCGGGCTCGATGACGTACGGGATGTAGCGCCGGTCGTTCTCCTGGTCGAAGTAGGACAGATCTTCGCCGGAGAACTCGCCGTGCTTCGTCAGATCGAAGTCGGTGCGGTTCGCGATTCCTTCGAGCTCGCCCCAGCCCCACGGGTAGTCGAACTCCACGTCGGAGGTACCGACGCTGTAGTGCGAGAGCTCCTCGGGGTCGTGCGGGCGCAGCCGGAGCATGTCCTCGGGGATGCCGAGCTCCTTGTACCAACCAAACCGCTCCTCGCACCAGTACCGGTACCAGGTGTCGGCGTCTTCGGGCGGGACGAAGAACTCCATCTCCATCTGCTCGAACTCGCGGGTACGGAAGACGAAGTTCCCAGGCGTGATCTCGTTGCGGAAGGACTTGCCGATCTGCGCGATGCCGAACGGCGGCTTCTTGCGAGTGGTCGTCTGCACGTTCTTGAAGTTGACGAGGATCCCCTGCGCGGTCTCGGGGCGCAGGTAGGCCACCGACGTGTCGTCTTCCACCGGCCCGACGAACGTCTTGAACATCAGGTTGAAGTGCCGCGCGTCGGTGAAGGAGTCCTTGGCCCCGCAGTTGGGGCAGGCTCCGGAGGCCGGAAGCTGGTCGGCCCGGAAGCGCTCCTTGCAGTTCCGACAGTCCACCAGCGGATCGGTGAACGTGGCGATGTGGCCACTCGCCTCCCACACCCGCGGTGCCATCAAGATTGCCGCATCGAGGCCGACGACGTCGTCGCGCAGTTGAACCATCGAGCGCCACCAGGCATCCTTGACGTTGCGCTTGAGCAGCACGCCGAGGGGTCCGTAGTCCCACGTCGAACGGAATCCGCCATAGATCTCGGATGAGGGAAAGACCAGTCCGCGCCGTTTGGAGAGATTGACGACGCGGTCCATCAAGTCGGGGCGGGCCACGGCCGAACAGGGTAGTCGGGCCACCCAAATTCCCCCGAAGCATTCGATCATGGAGGACTCCATTGCTCGTCGTCGCGGACCCCACCGAAGCCCGGGCAATCCTCGGCGCGATGCGCAACGTCGGCGACACGGGAGGCGAGGGCACGCTGAGTGACGCCGACCGCCACGCACTCGTCGCCGCGGGAACCTACGGGCTCGGGCTCGAGGACCCGGTCGACCCGGACGAGATCGACCCGGTCTCGCCCGAGGAGCTCGCCGGGGTGCTGAGCGGCGCCGTCGTCAACGACTACGCGACCCGGTTCTGCGCGGTGATGGCGCTCGTCGACGGCACCATCGACGACCGCAAGCTCGAGCTCGTGCAGCGCTACGCCGCGACCCTCGGCATCCGGGCCGACTACGTGACCGATCTCGCCGAGACCGCCCACGGCCACCTGCAGCTCGCCCTCGCCGACATGACGCGAGCGAACCTCCTGAGCGTCACCGGCAAGGAGTGGAACCTCGATGACGCGAGCGGCTGGCTCCTCCCCTACGAGGGCGACCAGGCAGATCCCGCGCTCACCGCCCGCTACAACGACCTCGGCGCGCTCCAAGACGGCACCCTCGGCCGCGCCTTCTACGACTGGTACACCGGCCACGGGTTCGCGTTCCC